>CAMDLJ010000058.1 GCA_945901665.1 Bordetella parapertussis
ATCGCGCAGACGACCGCGCTCGTGCAGTGGCGAAAAACGTCAGCGGCGTGGCCATCACTGGCCGTGTTGCATCCATGCTTGTTGGCTGGAAAAGGCCTGAGAGCCAACTTGCATGGGTCCTCAAAGGGCGAGCGCAGACCCGTACAAAGCGATTGAGCAGGCCATGGCCACGCCCCACACCACAGAGCGCAGGCTGGCTTTGTCAGTGATGTAGAAATAAATATAGGCCAGGCGCGCCAGCACAAACACGACCGCCAAGGCCTGGATGCGCATGGCATCCACCTGGGCCAAGCTGGCCACGATCACCCCCACCGCAAAAAACGGAAAGGCTTCAAAAGCGTTGGCTTGCGCCGCATTGGCGCGCGACCGGGCCCCGCTTTGTTGCGCCAACCATTGGCGCGGGTTGTGGTTGTCGTAATGGGCAAAGCCCCACTTGGCCACGGCCGTGGCCAGCAAGGGCATCAAACCCGCCATCAACAGGCAAGCAATCGAGTTGGTGGACATCACAGTGGTGCCTTTCGGTTCAGGATTCAAAGAAGGGTTGAGTGAATTTGGGGGGCCGCTGACCAGTGCTTTAAACCAGGGCCAAGGCTGACTCCACGGCCTTGGCCAGGCCCAACAATTCAGCATCGTGGCCGTTGGCGCGCGCGAGCATCAGGCCCACGGGCAAGTCGCCTGGCGCTTGGCAGGGCAAGCTGATGGCGCACCCGTCCCAGTAATTGATGGCAAAGGTGTTGCGCAGCAGCAGTCGGTTGGCAGCAAAAAAGGCGGTATCGCTGGCGCAGGTGATGTCAATGGCCGGAGCCACCATCGGCACGGTGGGGCAGATCACGGCATCAAAGCTTTGCAGGGCGCGGTTGGATCGGCCAATCCAGGCTTGGCGCTGGTCGATCATGGTCAGGTAATCGGCCGCGCTCACCCCTTGACCGAGCGCCATGCGCTGGGCCACCCGCTGGTCAAAGCGCACCCCATCGGCGGCCAAGCGGTGGCGGTGGGCAGCGTAAGCCTCGACCGGCGAGAAACCACCTGGGGCATTCAGGGTGGCGATTTCGCCCAGTTCGGACCAGGCCACCTCCTCGATCAGGGCGCCCGCGGCCGACAAGCGCGACAAGGAACGCTCAAAAGCAGCTGCCACATGGGCATCGAGTTCGTCTTGCATGAGGGTGGTGGGCACGGCCAAGCGCAAGCCCTTGACCGATTGCTGGCGAATGCTCAACGCTTGGCCACTCAGCACCGCGTCGATCAGCCACGCGTCGTCAACGCTTCGGGTGATCGCACCTACGGTGTCGAGCGAGCGCGCCAACTCCATCGCCCCTTGGCGCGTCACCCGCGATTGGCTGCCTTTGAATCCCACCAGGCCACACAAGGCCGCGGGTATGCGCAAGGAGCCACCGGTGTCAGAGCCCAAGCCTGCCACGGCCAAACCCAAGCCCACCGACACGGCAGCGCCGGACGAGGACCCGCCAGGAATGCGCGCCAGCGTGGCGTCTGTCGGGTTGGCGGGCGTGCCCCAATGCGGGTTGTAGCCCACGCCAGAAAAGGCAAATTCGCTCATATTGGTTTTGCCCAGCAGGGCGGCACCGCTGGCGCGCAACTGAGCCACGGGCGGCGCATCTTGCGTGGCTGGGGCTTCGCTGGCACACACCACACTGCCCGAGGTGGTGGTCTCGCCGGCCACATCGAACAAGTCTTTGATGGTGACGGGCAAGCCCGCCAAAAGCCCCAAACGCACACCACTGCGCCGCTGCGCGTCGGCGTGGCGCGCACTGGCCAGGGCCGATTCGGCCCAGAGACGGGTAAACACATGGGCCGCCGCTGGCTGGGCGGCCAGGGCCAAAGACTGCTCGACCCAAGCCTCGCAAGTGGTGTGACCATGGGTCAAAGCCTGCTGCAAACGGGTCACATCGGATGATCTGGAGGGTTGGGCCATGGTTTTCTCAATGGGTAAGACAGACAGGGGCTCACAAGGCATGGATGCGCCGGGCCAAATCCAGATCACGCTGAGTCACGCCGCCCGCATCGTGCGAATGCAAACGCATCGACACCCGGTTGTATGACTGGGACCAGTCGGGGTGGTGGTCCATGGCTTGGGCCAGCAAAGCCACTTGGGTGACAAATCCAAAAGCCTGAACAAAATCGGTGAACTGCCAGTCGCGGGCCAAGCAGGGTGGTTGGGTCTGGTGGGTCCAACCCGGCACGGTGGCCAATGCGGCTTGGATATCGGCGTCGTTCAGAGCAGTGGTCATGGTTGGTGTCGCGATGTGTGTCGCGATGTTTCAGGGCAGACCATTGTGCCAAAGCCCTGGCAAGGCCATTCTCTGCGGGCTTATAAAAATTCAGGCGACTGCACGCACATCAAAACGGTTTGGGACACGCCATCTCGCTGGCGCGAGCGCAGCCACCACACCGAGCCTTTGCGCACGCTCAGGCCCGACTCGGGCACGTTCAAAGCCAGGGCCAGGATCTGCCCCAACCAAGGCTGATGCCCCACCAACAAGGTGGGCGTTTTTTGGGCCGGCCAATGCACCAAATTGAGCAGTTGTTCGGCCTGGCCATCGGGAGACAACTCTTCACGCACTTTGTACTTGCGCCCCAAGCACAAAACGGTTTGCTCGCACCGCCTGGCCGGGCTGCTCAGGATGCGGGTGCTTTCTGGCAGTTGGCGCTCTAACCACTGGGCCATGCGCAGGGCTTGTTTTTCACCTCGGGGGGTGAGTTGGCGCTCTGCATCGCTGCCCCCGGGTGCGGCTTCTTCGGCCTCGGCGTGGCGCCACAAAATGAGGTCCATGGGTCAAGCCTTGTCTTGGTAACGCGCCATCAAAGCTTTTTGGGCACTGAGCACAGGCGGTGCGCTGCCTTTGGCCAGGTCGATGTAGTTGCCATCGGCTTGCAGGCTCCAGGCGTTGGCGGTGTCGTGCAAATAAGCGACCAAACACTCGTCAATGATGCGCTGGCGCAAGACCGGGTCATTGATCGGCCAAGCCAACTCGACGCGGCGCAACATGTTGCGGTTCATCCAATCGGCACTGGAGAGGTACAAGGACTCGTCCTCGCCACAACGGAAATAGAACACCCGGGAATGCTCCAAAAAGCGCCCAATCACCGAGCGCACCTGGATGTTGTCGGTGTGGCCGGGCACTTGGGCGGGCAAGATGCATGCGCCACGCACGATCAGGTCGATCTTGACCCCGGCACGGCCTGCCGCCATCAGGGCGCGAACCAGGTCTTCATCGGTGAGGGCGTTCATTTTGGCCACCAAGCGGGTGGACACGCCCGCTTGTGCGGCCTGGGTCAATTGCTCAATTTTGTCCAGCAAACGGCGCTGCAAATGAAAGGGTGCCACCCACAGTTGGTGCAGGCGTGGCGGACGGTTTTGGCTGGCGAGCAGGCCAAACACACTTTCGACCTCGGCGGTGAGCGCGTTGTCTGCGCTCAAATGGCTGATGTCGGTGTACAGCTTGGCGGTTTTGGGGTTGTAGTTGCCCGTGGACAGGTGCACATAACGCCGAATGTGCGCCCCCTCGCGCCGGCTGATGAGCATCATCTTGGCGTGGGTTTTCAGGCCCACCACACCGTACACCACTTGGGCGCCGATGCGCTCGAGCTTTTCGGCCCAATTGATGTTGGCTTCTTCGTCAAAACGCGCCTTGAGCTCCACCACCACCGTGACCTCGATGCCGCGGCGCACCGCTTCGGTGAGCAAGTCCATCATGGCCGAATCCGTGCCCGTGCGGTAAATGGTTTGCTTGATGGCCAACACCTGCGGGTCGTGCACGGCTTCGCGCAAAAAAGCCAACACCCCGTCAAAGCTCTCAAAGGGTTGGTGAAACAACATGTCGCCTTTTTTGCGCAATTGCTCAAACACCGACCCGCGAGAAACCATCTGGACCGGGAAGCTGGCGCGGTAGGGCGCAAACAGCAACTTAGGCTTATCGATCAGATCGATCAATTGGTTCAAGCGCACCAGGTTCACGGGGCCATGCACCCGGTACAAGGCTTCGCTTGGCAGTTCAAACTGCTGCAGCAAAAAATCGGACAAAAAGGCTGAACACCCCGACGACACTTCCAAGCGCACGGCAGCGCCATAGTTGCGGTGCTGTAAGCCTTGGCGCAAGGCGGTGCGCAGGTTTTGCACGTCTTCAGAGTCCAAGGCCAAATCTGAATGGCGGGTGACACGAAATTGGGAAAACTGCCCCACCACACGACCGGGAAACAAATCGCTCAAATGGGAGCGGATGACGCTGGACAAAGAGACAAATAAACTTCGTTTGCCCGCCAACTTGTCGGGCATGCGGATGACGCGGGGCAATACCCGGGGCACCTTGACAATGGCAATTTCGTTCTCACGCCCAAAGGCGTCTTTGCCCGATAAACGCACAATGAAATTGAGCGATTTGTTGGCCACCTGGGGGAACGGATGGGACGGGTCCAAGCCCACCGGGGTGAGCAGGGGCTTCACATGGTTTTGAAAATACGACTTGACCCACTGCTGCTGAGCTTGGTTGCGCTCGTTGTGCGGCAGGATGTAGATGCCACTTTTGGCAAAGGCCGGCAACAAAGACTCGTTGTACAACTGGTATTGCTCATCGACCAAAGCGTGGGCACGCTCGCTGATGCGGGCATGGCTGTGCGGACTGTAGGACCCTGCATGCTTGCCTTGGCGCGAAGCACTCAAGTGCAATTCGGCACGCACTTCAAAAAATTCATCCAAATTGGAGGAAACGATGCACAAATAACGCAAACGCTCCAACAATGGGACATCGGTGCGCCGGGCCCAGTCCAACACCCGCAGGTTAAATCGCAAGATGCTCTCGTCGCGGTCAAGCAACGGCAAAGGGTCAGCGCGGTCTGGGGTAGGTGGGTTCACAGCGGTTCAGTCAAGCACACAGTTGAGCGGATGATCTTAATTGGCACGTTCATATAATTTATGACATAAATATGACGAAATGTAACATGAGTGAAACAATGCCCTGATCGCCACTCGGCGGTTTGACCAGCGCCTATGGACGGTGCGGCCCAGACAGACAGTTCCTTGGGATGGGCCAGAAGGCGCTCGACCCGCACTTTTGTCGATGCCCGTTATGTCTGCGGCAAGGTTTTCACCATGCGTTGGGCCAAAGCCAAAGAGCGCTGTGCGTCTGAGGACTCCACCATGATGCGCAGCAGCGGCTCGGTGCCGCTGGGACGCACCAGCACCCGGCCTTGGTCGCCCAACTCGGCCTGCACACGCGCGATTTCATTGTGCAAAGGGGTGTGGGCCGTCCAATCAAACCCCTTGGGCGTACGCACATTGAGCAAAGTTTGGGGAAACAAAGTCACCCCATTCAGAATTTGGGCCAAGCTTTTGCGCTGGTTCACGCACGCTTGCAGGACTTGCAAGGCGCTGACCATGCCGTCGCCGGTGCTGTGCTTGTCCAAGGCCAATAAATGGCCCGAACCCTCGCCCCCCAGGAGCCAACCGCGCGCTTCCAAAGCCTCGAGCACATAGCGGTCGCCCACCTTGGCGCGCACGACCTCCACCCCTTGGGCGCGCAAGGCCAGTTCCACCGCCATATTGGTCATCAAGGTGCCCACCACCCCTGGCAGGGGCAGACTTTGGCTCAACCGGTCTTGGGCCAGCACAAAGAGCAATTCATCGCCGTTGTACAAACGGCCCTGTGCGACCACCATATGCAAGCGATCGGCGTCACCGTCCAAAGCCACGCCATAGTCGGCGCCATGGGCCAATACCGCCGACACCATGGCCTCGGGGTGGGTGGCCCCCACACCTTGGTTGATGTTGAGACCGTCGGGCGCGCAGCCCATGGCCACCACCTCGGCCCCCAGTTCTTGGAACACTTTGGGGGCCACTTGGTAGGCCGCACCATGGGCGGCATCGACCACCAGCTTGAGGCCTTTGAGGCTGAGTTGGGCATCGACCGTGCTTTTGCAAAATTCAATGTAGCGGCCCGGCGCATCATCCAAGCGGCGCGCCTTGCCCAACTCTTGAGAGCTGACCCATTGCGGGGGTTTTTGCAGCCGGGACTCCACGGCCAACTCCCATGCATCGGGCAACTTGCTGCCCAGGGGGTTGAAAAATTTGATCCCGTTGTCAGGATATGGGTTGTGGCTGGCGCTGATCACCACCCCCAATTGGGCGCGCTGGGCGCGGGTGAGGTAGGCCACGGCTGGCGTGGGCAAGGGACCTAACAAAAGCACATCCACCCCCGCCGAATTGAAGCCCGACTCCAAGGCCGACTCGAGCATGTAGCCCGAAATGCGGGTGTCTTTGCCAATCAAGACCTTGGGGCGGGGATGGTCTTGCTTGAGCACCTGGCCCACCGCGTGGGCGAGCATCAACACAAAGTCGGGCGTGATCGGGGCTTGGCCCACGGTGCCGCGAATGCCATCGGTTCCAAAATACTGTCGGCTCATGGGTGGGTCTCCGAAATTTTATTCATCATCAAACCGTGGCATTTGCAAGCCTGGCGGGTTGCGGGGTGGGTTGGGCCGCTTGCCACACCTTGACCGCGGCCAAAGTGTCGGCCACATCATGCACGCGCAGCACACGGGCCCCACGCTCTAGCGCCAACACGGCAGCAGCCACGCTGGGAACCACACGTTGGTCGACGGCCAAATCGGTCACAGCACCCAGAGAAGATTTGCGCGACCAGCCCAACAACAAGCCGTGGCCCAGGTCCAGCAGTTCTGCTTGGTGCGCCAACAGCTCAAAGTTTTGGGCCACGGTTTTGCCAAAGCCAATGCCGGGGTCGAGCATGATGCGCTCGCGCACCACACCCATCGCACCCAAGCGGCAGGCATGGTGCTGCAAAAAATCCTTGACCACGCCCAAAGCGGCGCCCACCATGGGCTGCACTTGCATGGTGGCGGGCTCGGCGTGCATGTGCATCAGGCACACACCGCATTGGCCATGTGCGGCCACCACCTCGGCCGCACCGGCTTGGCGCAAGGCCCAAATGTCGTTGATGATGTCGGCACCGGCGTCCAAAGCGGCTTGCATCACCGCAGGTTTGCAGGTATCTACCGACACGGGTACCTGCCAGCCCACGGCGGCTTGGACCACGGCTTGGATGCGGGCCCATTCGGTATCGGCATCCACTGCTGCAGCACCAGGCCGGGAAGACTCACCACCAATATCCAACATCTGCGCGCCCTCGCGCAACAAGCGCTCTGCATGGGAGATGGCGGCTGCGGCATGGGGATGCTGGCCCCCATCGGAAAACGAGTCGGGCGTGACGTTGACGATGCCCATCACCCAAGGCTTGTCCAAGCTCAGGCGATACCGCGTGGTCTGCCAAAAAGACGCATGGGGCCGAAGCCCCATGTGGTGGTGATCCATGCGCTGGCTCAGGCCGTGGACGCAGCTGGTTTGGTGGTCGCCGCTGCGTTTCCGCCACCGTCACCGCCCGACGGGGGCGGTGTGCGCGCCACCCAGTCTTTGTGGGGGCTTGGTGTCCGACCGGCCATGATGTCATTGAGTTGGTCGCTGTCAATGGTTTCCCACTCCAGCAAGGCATTGGCCATGGCGTGAATCTTGTCTTGGTTGTCCTCAATCAATTGGCGCGCCAAGGCGTACTGGCGGTCAATGATGCTGCGCACCTCGGCATCGACCTTTTGCATGGTGGCCTCGCTCATATTCGTGGTTTTGGTGACCGAGCGGCCCAAAAACACCTCGCCTTCGTTTTCAGCATAGACCATGGGGCCCAAGGCCAAGGACATGCCGTAGCGCATCACCATGTCCCGCGCGATTTGGGTGGCACGCTCGAAATCATTGCTCGCGCCCGTGGTCATTTGCTTCATGAACACTTCTTCGGCGATGCGCCCACCAAACAACATGCTGATTTGGTTGAGCATGTATTCGCTGTCGTAGCTGTAGCGGTCTTTCTCTGGCAAGCTCATGGTCACGCCCAGGGCGCGTCCACGCGGAATGATGGTGACTTTGTGCACTGGATCGCACTTGGGCAGCAACTTGCCAATCAAGGCATGGCCCGACTCGTGATAGGCCGTGTTGCGCCGCTCTTCCTCAGGCATGACCATGCTTTTGCGCTCGGGGCCCATGAGGATTTTGTCTTTGGCTTTCTCAAAGTCTTGCATCTCCACCACGCGGGCATTGCGCCGTGCGGCCATGAGCGCGGCTTCGTTGCACAAATTGGCCAAATCGGCCCCGCTCATGCCTGGGGTGCCACGGGCAATCACAGCCGCGTTGACGTCTTGGCTCAAGGGCACTTTGCGCATGTGCACATTGAGGATTTGCTCGCGTCCACGGATGTCGGGCAGGGTCACATAGACCTGGCGGTCAAAACGACCTGGGCGCAACAAGGCAGCGTCCAAGATGTCGGGGCGGTTGGTGGCCGCCACCACGATCACGCCCAAATTGGTTTCAAAGCCGTCCATCTCGACCAGCATTTGGTTCAGGGTTTGCTCGCGCTCGTCATTGCCCCCACCCAAGCCGGCACCGCGTTGGCGACCCACAGCGTCGATTTCGTCAATGAAGATGATGCAGGGTGCGTTTTTCTTGGCGTTTTCGAACATGTCGCGCACGCGGGCCGCACCCACGCCAACAAACATCTCTACAAAATCAGAACCTGAAATGCTGAAAAAAGGCACTTTGGCCTCACCTGCAATGCCCTTGGCCAACAAGGTCTTACCCGTGCCGGGGGGGCCAACCAGCAATAAGCCGCGGGGAATGCGACCGCCCAGTTTTTGGAATTTTTGCGGGTCTTTCAAGAAGTCGACCACCTCTTTGACTTCTTCTTTGGCCTCGTCGCAACCGGCCACATCGGCAAAGGTCACGGTGTTGTTGTTTTCATCGAGCATGCGCGCCTTGCTTTTGCCAAAGCTGAAAGCACCGCCCTTGCCGCCGCCTTGCATTTGGCGCATGAAATAGACCCACACCCCAATGAGCAGCAGCATCGGGCCCCAGCTGACCAGCAAGGTCATGAGCAAGGAGCCTTCTTCACGCGGTTTGACATCGAACTTGACGTTGTTGGCGATCAGGTCGCCGACCAAGCCACGGTCGAGATAAGTGGCGGTGGTGCGCACCTTGCGGTCATCGTTGGTGATGGCAACGATCTCGGTGCCGCCTTGGCCCTCTTGGATGGTGGCGGTTTTGATGCGCTTGCTGCGCACCTCGTCCAAGAATTCAGAATAGCCCAAGTACCCAGAGCCGGGGCCAGCAGACTTGTCAAATTGTTTGAACACGGTGAACAGCACCAGGGCAATCACCAACCAAACTGCGATTTTAGAAAACCATTGATTGTTCAACACATACTCCGAGAAGTTACACCCAAGCCCCCAAGCGGGTCCGAGGAAGATTGAGACCATTTTAGGCTTTTCAATCCCCCTTGGACGTCCATGGGGGTAAACCGAAGGCAAAGGGGTGAAACAAGGGCTTTTTCAGATGGGAATTTCATTCGGAAATGACCCAAAACCCAACAATTCCAAGGCTCAGGGCGGGGTGATCAAACCCAAACCGACCAAAAAGGTTTCTGATGACTTGTCCCGACTGGCCTTGGGCTTGATGGGCTTGACCTGCTTGAAATGGGCTTTGAACAACTTCACCCATTGGTCGTAACCACTGCCATGGAACACCTTGACCACCAAGGCCCCTTGGGGTTTTAAATGGTGCTGACAAAAATCCAGGGCCAGTTCGACCAGGTGCTCAATGCGGGCCGAATCCACTGCGGGCAGCCCAGACAAGTTGGGCGCCATGTCCGACACCACCACGTCGGCCTGGCGGCCATCCAGGGCCAGCGCCAAGGCCTCAAGCACGGCGTCTTCACGCAAATCGCCCTGCAAAAACTGCACGCCTTCAATGGGCTCCATGGGCAACAAATCCATCGCAATGATGGTGCCTTGGAGTTCGCCCATGGCCGCGCCATGGGGCGACAAGCGCCGGCGCAAGTATTGGCTCCATGCGCCAGGCGCGCTGCCCAAGTCAACCAGCACCTGGCCGGGCTTGATCAAGCCCAGGGTTTCATCGATTTCTTTGAGCTTGTAGGCAGCACGGGCGCGAAAACCTTCTTTTTGTGCCAACTTGACGTAGGGGTCGTTGACATGGTCGTTGAGCCACGACTTATTGACTTTTTTGCTTTTGGTTTTGATTTTCATGGGCCAGCCTGGGTCAGGGGATAATACCCGCCATGCCAGCCATTTTTCTCACCCCCGCACAGCGCAAAGAACAACGCGCCCTCGCCCACCACCTGGATCCGGTGGTGATGGTTGGCAACGATGGTTTGACCGCATCGGTGCAAAAAGAAGTGGACGCCGCCCTACATGCCCATGGGCTGATCAAAATTCGCGTTTTGGGCGACGACCGTGCAGCGCGCGAAGCCATGCTGCAGCAACTGTCTGAATCTTTGAGCGCCGCGCCGATTCAACACATAGGCAAATTGCTGGTGTTGTGGCGGCCCAAGGCAGAGAAAAAGCGCGTTATTGATGAGGACCGCATGCCGGGCCCACGCGAGGTCAAGGTGCTGAAATACAGCAGCCGAGGCGGCCAGCGGCCTGAGGTCAAACGCTTGCAAGTGCTGGGCAATCAGCGATTGACGGCTGGCGGCCAAGTCAAACGGGCCAAGCCCAAGCAACGCTCGATCAAGAAAACCAGCCAAAGCTGAG
>CAMDLJ010000059.1 GCA_945901665.1 Bordetella parapertussis
TCAACTTCTCGCATTTGCTCGACGATGGCAAAGAAGTTGTTCAAGCCCTCCAGCAGGCGCTGGCTGGCGGGGGCGTCAAATGACAAGCGAGAAAGCTGCGCCAGGCGCTGGATGTCGGTGGGGGTCAAAGACATGGCGAAGTGTTCAAAAAGTGGGCTTGCAAATGGGTTGAAATCGGGTTTGCCAAGGCGACAGATGCCGTGATTGTCAAGGCGATAGGGTATTATCTCGCCTTTGTGACCCGCGCCCTGCGGGTGAATTGATAAGCAACGCACAAGTGTGCATTGAACGCCCTCGTTAGGACAGACATGTTTGGATCATTTCGTCGGTATTTTTCGACCGATCTGGCTATCGACTTGGGAACCGCCAACACCCTTATTTTTGTGCGCGACCGAGGCATTGTGTTGGACGAGCCGTCGGTGGTCTCGATTCGCCACGAAGGCGGCCCGCAAGGCAAGAAAAGCATCCAAGCCGTGGGCCACGAAGCCAAGGCCATGCTGGGCAAGGTGCCGGGCAATATCGAAGCCATTCGCCCGATGAAAGACGGCGTGATCGCCGATTTCACGGTCACCGAGCAAATGCTCAAGCAATTTATCAAGATGGTGCACCCGCGCTCGCTGTTTCGACCCAGCCCGCGCATCATCATTTGCGTGCCCTGTGGCTCGACCCAAGTGGAGCGCCGCGCCATTCGCGAGTCCGCCTTGGGCGCTGGGGCTTCCGAGGTGTATTTGATCGAAGAGCCCATGGCCGCGGCCATTGGTGCCGGTTTGCCTGTGTCCGACGCCTCGGGCTCGATGGTGGTTGACATCGGCGGCGGCACCACCGAGGTGGGCGTCATCTCGCTAGGCGGCATGGTCTACAAAGGCAGTGTGCGCGTGGGTGGCGACAAGTTCGACGAGGCCATCATCAACTACATCCGCCGCAATTACGGCATGTTGATTGGCGAGCCCACCGCAGAATCCATCAAAAAGCAGATTGGTTCGGCCTTCCCTGGCAGCGAAGTCAAAGAAATGGAAGTCAAGGGCCGCAACCTGTCTGAAGGTGTACCCCGTTCTTTCACCATTTCCTCCAACGAAATTTTGGAAGCGCTCACCGACCCGCTCAACAACATCGTCTCTGCTGTGAAAAACGCCTTGGAGCAAACCCCCCCCGAACTGGGTGCTGACATTGCCGAGCGCGGCATGATGCTCACCGGTGGCGGCGCTTTGTTGCGCGACCTGGACCGCTTGCTTGCCGAAGAAACCGGCTTGCCGGTGCTGGTGGCCGAAGACCCGCTCACCTGTGTGGTGCGCGGCTGTGGGCTGGCCCTGGAGCGCATGGAGCGTTTGGGTTCCATATTCACCAGCGAGTGAGCAAATGCTTGAATAATTCACGGGCACCCAAAGGTGACCCCATGGGCCCACGGTGTTGGGCCCTTTTCTTTGTCCTGATTTAACCGTTGAAACCCTATGCCACTGGGCACCATTGAGCGAAAAACCCCAGCTTTTTTCAAGCACGGGATGTCTTCTTTGTCCAAGTTGGTGGTGTTTTCAACCTTGGCCGTGGTGTTGATGGTGGCCGATGTCCGCTATGGGGTCACTCAGCCTTTGCGGGCAACCATCTCTTTGATGTTGTACCCCATGGAGTGGTTGTCGATGCGACCGCAATGGTTGTTGGATGTCACAGGCCGCTTTTTTGAAGGGCGCGATGATGCCCAAGCCCAGGTGCAAGCCATGACGCTCAAGTTGCAGCAGCAGGCATTGCGCTCTGGTCAGGTGGAGCAACTCACGCTGGAGAACCTGCAACTGCGCCGCCTGCTCGAGTTGCGCGAGCGCCTGACCTCCAGCACCTTGGCCGCCGAGGTCTTGTATGACTCAGCCGACCCATTCACCCGCAAAGTGGTGATCGACAAAGGCGCATTGCAAGGGGTTCAGCCCAGCTCGCCCGTGATGGATGATGCCGGGGTACTCGGGCAGGTCACGCGTGTCATGCCCTTGGTCAGCGAGGTCACCTTGGTCATTGACCGCGAACAATCCATCCCTGTGCTCAACGCCCGTACCGGCGCACGGGGCGTGGCTTATGGGGAGGCGGGCGGGGCGCCATTGCTGGAGTTGCGCTACATGGCGGCCAATGCCGACATCGAGGTGGGGGACTTGCTCACCACCAGTGGGGTGGATGCCATCTATCCCCCCGGTGTACCCGTGGCGGTGGTGGTCAAGGTGGAGCGGCGTGCCGAGTCGGTGTTTGCGCGCATCTTGTGCCAGCCGCAAGGGCGGGTGCAGGGCGCGCGCCATGTGATGGTGCTCGAACCCTTGGGCAAACAAGTGCCTGCGCGACCGCCCCATGAGCGGCCCAGCACCTTGCCCATCAAGGGGGGGCCGCGATGATCATGCCGCGCGGTCAGCAATTGTTGCTGCCAGCCAACCCGTGGTTTATTTATTTGAGCTTGCTGTCGGCCCAACTGCTCAACATGGTGCTCAACATGCTGCTGGTGGGCAATACGGCTTGGGCGCCCGACTTTTTGGCCGTTGTGCTGGTTTTTTGGTGCGTTCATCAACCGCAAAGGGTGGGCATCGGGGTGGCATTTTTCTTTGGCATCTTCAACGATGTACAGCACTCGTCGTTGTTGGGTCAGCATGCTCTTTCATACACCGTGCTGGGTTACTGCGCGGTGTTGATCCACCGCCGATTGCTGTGGTTCAAAGAGCCCTCGCAGTCCTTGCAGGTGTTGCCCTTGTTTGTGCTGGCCCATGTGCTGGAGTTGCTGGTGCGCATGCTCTCGGGCAGCTTGTTTCCAGGTTGGTGGATGTTGTTGGCTCCGGTGCTGGAAGCCCTGGCCTGGCCGCTGATATCGGTGTTTTTGCTGGCGCCCCAGCGGCGAGCGCCTGATCCCGACGAAAACCGACCGCTATGAGCATTCTGCGCAACGTCGAAGTCGAATTGCGCCGTTTTCGCTACCGCATCTTGGTGGCATCGGTGGCGGTGGTGGTGGCGTTTTCATTGTTGGCGTTTCGCTTGGCTTATTTGCAAATCTATCGCTACGAAGATTTGAACGAACAAGCCGAGGGCAACCGCACCGCTATCGTGCCCATTGTGCCCAACCGGGGCGTGATCATGGACCGCAACGGCATTGTCTTGGCCACCAATTACTCGGCCTACACCTTGGAGATCACGCCCTCCAAAGTGACCCAACCCTTGGACGCACTCATTGACCAATTGGCCACTGTGGTGGAGATCCAAGGTCGCGACAGACGTCGCTTTAAAAAGCTGATTGATGAATCGAAAAGCTTTGACTCCGTGCCCATTCGCACCCGCCTCACCGATGAAGAGGTGGCGCGCTTTGCCGCGCAGCGCTACCGTTTTGCAGGGGTGGAAATCCAGGCCCGTTTGTTTCGCAACTACCCCTACGGTGAAATGGCCAGCCATGTGATTGGCTACATTGGCCGCATCAACACCAGTGAAAAAGCCAAGATCGAAGACTCTGAGGACGCCGCCAACTACCGGGGCACAGACTACATTGGCAAGCTGGGTGTGGAGCAGAGTTACGAGCGCGAACTCCATGGCATCACCGGGGTGCAAGAGATGGAAACTTCGGCGCGTGGGCGACCGGTGCGACGCTTGAGCAGCAGCCCAGCCAAGCCAGGCGACACGGTGATGTTGGCCATTGATATCAAGCTGCAAAAGTTGGTGGAAGACCTGTATGGAAATCGCCGTGGTGCCTTGGTGGCCATCGACCCCAAAACTGGCGAGGTATTGGCCTTTGTCAGCAAACCGACCTTTGACCCCAATTTGTTTGTCGAGGGTATCGACTCTGAAAATTGGCAGGCGCTTAACGAGTCCTTGGACAAACCCTTGCTCAATCGGGCTTTGCGCGGCACCTACCCACCCGGTTCGACTTACAAGCCCTTCATGGCTTTGGCGGCATTGCAAACGGGCAAGAGAAACCCTGCGCAACAAATATCTGACCCTGGGTTTTTTCAATTTGGCAACCACCGTTTTCGCGACGACAAAGAAGGTGGCCATGGTGTGGTGGACATGTATAAATCGGTGGTGCAATCGTGCGATACCTATTACTACTTATTGGCCCGCGACATGGGCGTGGACTTGATCCACGAGCAAATGAAACCCTTGGGATTTGGTCAGCTCACGGGCATTGATATATTGGGTGAGTCGCGTGGCATCTTGCCCTCGACCGAATGGAAGCGCACCACCTACCGCAAGCCTGAACAGCAGCGCTGGTATTCGGGCGAAACCATTTCCTTGGGCATTGGCCAGGGCTACAACAGCTTCACCATGCTGCAACTTGCACACGCCACGGCCACCTTGGTCAACAACGGTTTGAAGATGAAGCCCCACCTGGTGCGCGAAGTGATGGATGTGGAGACCAAAAGCGCGACCCCGGTGGCCAAAGAACCGATTGGCCAATTGTCCTTGGCAGCAGAAAACATAGACTTCATTCGAAAGACCTTGGTGGGGGTGAACATCGAGGGCACATCGGCCTCGAGTTTTGCTGGCGCACCCTACACCAGTGGCGGCAAAACTGGCACGGCACAGGTGTTCACCGTGAAGCAAAACGAAAAATACAACGCGGCACGCATTGATGAGCGCTTGCGCGACCATGCCTTGTTCATGGCCTATGCCCCAGCTGAAGAGCCACGAATTGTCTTAGCCATGGTGGTGGAAAACGCGGGTTTTGGGGCACAAAATGCCGCGCCAATTGCACGCCGCGTTTTTGACTTTGTGATCCAAGGCCTGTACCCGGCCGAGGAAGACATCTTGGCCGTGCAGCGCGGCCAAGCGACCCGCCCGACGGGCAAACCCCGCGAGGTGGCCACCATGCCCTGGCCGCCGCGCCCCGCCGCGCCCAAAGTTGATCTGCCCACCGATGCCAAGGCAGCACCACCAAGCCCCTTGGGCGCGCGCTCGGCACCGACGGTGCTGCGCCATGCCTTGTCAACCGCTCCGGAGTCGCAGCGGGGCCTTCGCTTGGCCCAAAGCCTCAGCGAATAAAAGCGTCCCAGCCGGTTTTGACGATCAGCGCCGAAACCACCAGCACAAACACCCAGCGCACAAAACCCGCGCCATGTTTCAGGGCCAAGCGGGTGCCCAACCAACTGCCCAGCACATTGGCCACGGCCAGATAGAAAGCGATGTGCCACCACACATGGCCTTTGAGGGTGAACAACAGCAAAGCCGCCAAGTTGCTGGCGGTGTTGAGCACTTTGGCATGTGCCGATGCGTTCAAAAAGTCATAACCCAATACGCGCACCAGGGCAAACACCAAAAAACTGCCAGTCCCGGGGCCAAAAAAACCATCGTAAAAACCCAGCACCAAACCCAGTGCTGCAAAGGCGCTTGCTTCGGTTCGACCCGCCCAGCGCGGTGCATGCTCGCGGCCCATGTCTTTGCGCGCCAAGGTGTAGATCAGAACCAATAGCAGCACCACAGGCAAGGCGCGGCGCAAAAAGGTGGGGTCAATTTCAGTCACCGCCCACGCGCCCAACCAGGCCCCGATCAGGGCCGCACCTGCCCCAGGCCCTACAGCCGACCAGCGCAGATCAATGCGACGGCTGTACTGCCAGGTTGACCAAGATGTGCCCCACACCGAGGCGCTTTTGTTGTTGCCCAGCAAACTGGCTGGGTGTGCCAGCGGGTAAGTGGCGAACAAGGCCGGCACCAAGACCAGGCCACCGCCGCCCACAATCGCGTCGATGAAACCGGCCAAAGCCGAGGCCAGAGAAACCAGCAAGACATCCATGATCGGTATTGTCCTTTGTGCCATGGCACAAAAAAAAGCACCGCCGCAGCGGTGCTTGGGGTCGAACACCTCGTTGGGTGTTTCTTGGGTCTTGTCTCCTCGGACCCTCGTGCCCAGCCAGTGAGGCTGGATCGAGTGGTCTCAATGTATCTGCAAGCTGAGGCCTTTTTTCTAGGGGCTTTCCCGCGATGGGGAAAGCTCCGGTTTAACCCAGCGCTTCGGCCTCCAAAGCCAGCCATTCAGCGGCTTTCTCAGCCAGCATCAGCACCGGGCTGTTGGTGTTGCCGCTGGTGATGGTGGGCATCACACTTGCGTCCACCACCCGCAGGCCCTGCACCACGCTGCCGCGCCCATCGCGCACCCGCAACTCGGGGTCGACCACAGCTTGTGGGTCGTTCAAGCGGCCCATGCGTGCGGTACCGACGGGGTGGAAGATGGTGGTGCCAATGTCGCCGGCCAGCCGCGCCAAGTCAGCGTCGCTTTGAAACTGCGTCCCCGGCTTCCATTCCTCGGGCTGGTATTTGGCCAATGCGGGTTGTGCCGCAATGCGTCGGGTCAGGCGCAGCGAGTTGGCAGCCACTTGGCGGTCGGCATCGGTGCTGAGGTAGTTGGGCGCAATCTGGGGTGCTTGCTTGAAGTCGGCGCTTTGGATATTGACCGTGCCTCGGCTGGTCGGGTTCAGGTTGCACACGCTGGCGGTGAACGCAGGGAAGGGGTGCAGCGGTTCGCCAAACGCATCCAGGCTCAAGGGCTGCACGTGGTACTCGACGTTGGGCCAAGGCTGCGATGGGTCGCTGCGGGTGAAAGCCCCCAGCTGCGAGGGTGCCATGCTCATCGGGCCGCTTTGCTTGAACAGGTATTCCAAGCCAATCGCCGCTTTGCCCCACCAGCTGTTGGCCAAGGTGTTGAGCGTTTTCACGCCCTTGACCTTGAACACCGCGCGGATTTGCAAATGGTCTTGCAGGTTTTCACCCACACCGGGCAAGTCCACCACGGGCGTGATGCCGTGTTGTTGCAACAAAGCGCTTGGGCCAATGCCCGAGAGTTGCAAGAGTTGCGGTGAGCCAATCGCCCCAGCGGTCAGCACCACCGATTGGCGGGCAAGCGCCGTCACCATTTCGTGTCCGTTCCACACTTGCACACCTGTGCAACGCTGCTGGCCATTGAGCAAGGTTTCCATGAGTAGCTTGGACACCTGTGCCGACATCCACAGTTCAAAGTTTGGACGCCCATAGCAGGTGGGTCGCAAAAAAGCTTTGGCCGTATTCCAGCGCCAACCGCTTTTTTGGTTGACCTCGAAGTAGCCCACGCCCTCGTTGGTGCCGCGATTGAAGTCATCGGTGGCTGGGATGCCCGCTTGCACCGCGGCTTGGGCAACCGCGTCCAAGATGTCCCAGCGCAAGCGCTGCTTTTCGATGCGCCATTCGCCACCGGCGTTGTGGTGGCGCAAGGTCTGGTGGTAGACGCTTTGGCCTTGGGTCAGCACATCGCTTTTGGTGCCCTTGGCACCGTGTAAGGCGTTGGCCCCCAGGTAATGGTCTTCGTGTAATTTGAAATAGGGCAAGCTGCTGTCCCAGCGCCAGCGTGCGTCGTCCGTCACCTCTGCCCAGTGGTCGTAGTCACGCGACTGGCCGCGCATGTAAATCATGCCGTTGATGCTGGAGCAACCACCCAGCACCTTGCCGCGCGGGTAGCGCAGGCTGCGCCCGTTCAGCCCAGCCGCAGGCTCGGTGTGGTAGAGCCAATCGGTGCGCGGGTTGCCAATGCAATACAAATAGCCCACAGGGATGTGCACCCAGTGGTAATCGTCTTTGCGCCCCGCTTCGATCAACAACACCCGCTTGCTGGCGTTGGCGCTTAAGCGGTTGGCCAGCAAGCAGCCCGCGGTGCCCGCACCGACGATGATGTAGTCGAAGGTGTTGTCGTTCATGCGGATGTGTGGCGTTGTGCGCTGTGGGTCACGGGCTTATTTCGAGGTGGGCATGACGAACTCTGCGCCCTTGCCAATGCTCTCGGGCCAACGCTGCATGATGGACTTTTGCTTGGTGTAAAAACGCACGCCCTCTTCGCCGTAGGCGTGCATGTCGCCAAACAGGCTGCGCTTCCAGCCGCCAAAGCCATGCCAGGCCATGGGCACGGGGATGGGTACATTGATGCCGACCATGCCCACTTGAATGCGCCGACTGAATTCACGCGCCACATTGCCGTCGCGTGTGAAGCACGATACGCCATTGCCAAACTCATGGTCGTTGATGATTTGCACCGCGGTGGCGAAGTCGGGCACCCGCACGCAGGCCAGCACGGGGCCAAAAATTTCTTCCTTGTAAATCTTCATGTCGGTGGTCACATGGTCGAATAGCGTGCCGCCCATCCAAAAGCCTTTGTCGCAACCTGCGCCGGCTTGGGCGGCATTAAATCCGCGGCCATCGACCAGCAACTTCGCACCTTCTTTTTCACCTTGCGCGATGTAACCGGTGATGCGGTCGTGTGCAGCTTGGGTGACGATGGGGCCCATTTCAGCCGCCAGGTTTTCGCCGTTGAGCACCTTCAAGGTCTTGGTGCGCTCGATGAGTTTGGGCATGATGCGCTCGCCCACATCGCCCACCAATACGGCGACCGAAATGGCCATGCAGCGCTCACCGGCCGAGCCATAGGCGCTGCCGATCAGGGCGTCGACGACTTGGTCGAGGTCGGCGTCGGGCATGACCACCATGTGGTTTTTCGCGCCACCCAGTGCTTGCACCCGCTTGCCATGGTGGGCACCTGTCTCGTAGATGTAGTTGGCAATCGGGGTCGAGCCCACAAAGCTGATGGCTTTCACATCGGGGTGCACCAAGAGCGCGTCCACGGCTTCTTTGTCGCCTTGCACCACATTGAACACGCCGTCGGGCAAGCCAGCAAGTTTGAGCAAATCGGCCATCAGCAGCGCAGGTGTGGGGTCGATGGGGCTGGGTTTGAGCACAAAGGTGTTGCCCGCAGCAATCGCCACGGGGAACATCCACATGGGCACCATCACGGGGAAGTTGAACGGCGTGATACCGGCCACCACACCGAGTGGCTGGCGCAGGGTCCAGTTGTCGATGCCGGTCGAGACTTGCTCGGTGTAGTCGCCTTTCAACAACTGGGGAATGCCACAAGCAAATTCCACGATCTCAATGCCCCGGGTGACTTCGCCTTGTGCGTCGGTGAATACCTTGCCATGTTCGGCGGTGATGGCGTGGGCGAGTGCGTCGCGGTGCTGGTTGATCAGCTCTAAAAACTTGAACATCACCCGCGAGCGGCGCAGCGGGGGCAAATCTGACCAGGCCGGAAAAGCGGCTTGGGCGGCTGCCACGGCTTTATTGACATCGGCGACCGAACCCAAAACCACTTCTGCGCTGACCGCGCCGGTGGCCGGGTTGGTCACGGCTTGGCGCCGTTGGCTTTGACCTGCGTCAGCCTTGCCGTGGATGTGGTGGGTGATGGTGCTCATGGTGTTCCTGTGTGGGGTGATGGGTTGAAAAGGGGGTGGTCAGCGTCCGCCCGTGGCCTCGATGATGCCACCGGTTGAGTAGCTGGATTGTTCGCTCAGCAACCAGATGATGGCCTGGGCGACTTCCTGTGCAGTTCCGGGCCGTTGCATGGGAATGTGAGGCGCCAGCTCGTGGGCGCGTCGGGGTTGGCCGCCGCTGGCATGGATGTCGGTATCGATGATGCCCGGGCGCACCGCATTCACGCGAATGCCATCAGCGGCGAGTTCGCGTGCCAAACCAATGGTGAAGCTTTCAATGGCCCCTTTGCTGGCAGCGTAGTCCACATACTGGCCTGCCCCGCCCAAGCGGGCGGCCACGCTGCTGAGGTTGACGATGGCGCCACCTTGCCCTGCGTGTTGTGTGGACATGCGCTTGATGGCCTCACGGGCGCACACCATGGACCCCATCACATTGGTGCGCATCATGCGCTCAAGCCGTTGCACGCTCATGGCCTCCACCCGCTGTGCCTGATCGACCACACCCGCCGAGTTCACCAACCCGGCCCAGCGGCCCCCCCAGGCGGGCAGGGCTTGATCAATCTGCGCAAACATGGCCAGCACCTGGGCTTCGTTGCCCACATCGGCTTGCACAGCCAAGGCCAGGCCGCCAGCGGCTTGGATGCGCGCCACCACGGTCTGTGCAGCGGCGGCATCTTGGGTGTAATTGACAGCCACGGCCCAACCTTGTTGGGCGGCCAACCAGGCTGTGGCCGCGCCAATGCCTCGGCTGCCGCCGGTGACCAATACAACGGGTTTCAATGGGAGTCTCCTGCAAGAAATGTGCGCTGGGGGTACAAACGGGACCTCGCCCCGGGGTGAACCCGCCAGGCCCAGGACCAAAAACATAACACAAGTGGAGAACAGCATGCCTTTGACGATTGATTACTACTTTGCCCCGCAAAGCCCTTGGACCTATTTGGGCCACGCCCGCTTGACCGACTTGGCCGCGCAGTTCAAGGCCCAGGTGAATGTGCTGCCGGTGGATTTGGGTGGCAAGGTGTTTCCTATTTCAGGTGGATTGCCCTTGGGCGCGCGAGCGCCACAGCGCCAGGCCTACCGTTTGGTGGAGTTGGAGCGTTTTAGCCAATTTTTGAGCCAGCCGCTGCACATCAAGCCCAAGTATTTCCCGGTGGCGGGCGATGATGCCGCGCGTTTGATCGTGGCGGTGCGCCAGCACGATGGGGATGCGGCGGCGATGAAGATCACAGGCGCTGTGCTGTCGGCGGTGTGGGCGCAAGAGCGCAACATCGCCGACAGCCAGGTGCTGGCCGACTTGCTGAACGAACAAGGTTTGCCCAGCGCGCGGCTGGAGCAGGCGTTCAGCCAAAGCGCCCAAGT
>CAMDLJ010000060.1 GCA_945901665.1 Bordetella parapertussis
AAACCACGGTGATGACCCACAATGCCACCATTTCCATTGCGGCCAAATGGTTGGACGACATGAACAACGCGGCGCTCACACCTGAGCAACGCGCTACGGCGAGCAAAAACTACAAAGAGTTGGTGAAAACAGCGGGCTTTCCGAACAAGCCCGACGGCTCCAAAATGGTTTATCGCGCTGCGATCAAAACCGGTGTGATTTTCAAGGACGCCAAAAATAAGGCCCGTGCCAAGGACTTCGTCAGCTTTTTGCTGCAAGAAGAAAACCTGACCCCTTATGTGGAAGGCTCTTTGGGTCGCTGGTTCCCGGTGACCAAAGTGGGCCAACAAAGCAAGTTTTGGCAGGACGATGTCCATCGCAAAGCGGTCTATACCCAGTTCATGAATGGCACCAGTCCATTTGAGTTCACCAAAAACTTCCGCTTTACCCAGCTCAACAACGAAAACGTGTGGGCCAAGGCGATGAACCGGGTGCTCAACGAAAAGGTGCCGGTTGAGAAAGCCGTGGACGAGATGATTGACCGCATCAAGGCTGTGGCCCGCTGATGAATTGACGACCAAAACCGGGGCCCAATTCAAGTTTGGGCCCCGTCTTTTTGGTTCAACTGAGCTATGTCTGATTCCCTTGCTATGGCGCCAGCTGCTCCATCCACACTCACCCAATGGGAGCGTGCTGGTCGGTGGATGTTGGTGCCTTACTTATTGATATTTTTCTTGTTTGTCCTTTATCCCGTTTGCTATGGGTTGTGGTTGGCACGCCATCCGGAAAGTTATGTCAAGCTGTTTGACGATCCTATATTTTTCCGCACGGCTGTGAATACCTTGGTTTTTTTGGTGGTGGCCATCAACGTCAAGATGGCCATGGCCATGGTCTTATCAGGTTTCTTTTTGCACAAAAGATGGTGGATCAAGGGCCTGTCGTTGCTGTTCATCTTGCCCTGGGCCCTGCCGTCTATACCCACCATTTTGTCGGTGCGTTTCATGCTCAACCCCGAGTGGGGTGTGATCAACACGCAAATTTTTCAACTCACCGGTTTAGATGGTCCCAATTGGCTCAATGACACCACTTTGGCGTTGTCCTTTTCCATGGTCATGCATATTTGGAAATCCTTGCCTTTTTGGACCTTGATCTTGCTGGCGGGGCGCATGTCCATACCGGCTGAGCAATACGAGGCCGCCTCGGTGGATGGTGCCAGCTCTTGGCAAAAATTCAGGTTCATCACTTGGCCATCGATGCAGACCTTGTACTTGACCTCCACGATTTTGTCGATGATTTGGACTTTGGGTGACTTCAATTCGGTGTATTTGCTGACCGGCGGCGGACCAGCGGATTTGACGCATGTGCTGGCCACCTTGGGCATTCGCTACTTGCGATTGGACCAAGTGGACTTGGCCATGGCCTCGATTGTGGTGGCGCTGCCACTGATCTTGCCATTGGTTTTTTTCATGATGAAGCGCTTGTCCAAATGAAGGCCTATCCATGAAGCCCTGGACTTGGCGCAGCACCCTGACCGAGGCCAAACTGCTGCTGATCGGAATCCCCTTGTTTTTGTGGACCATGATCCCGGTTTATCACTTGGTCTTGTTTTCTATATCGCCAAGAGACTCGGCCACTTCGGGTCGGCTGTGGCCCAAAGAGCCCACCCTGCAAAACTTCAACTTTGTGTTTTACCAAAAGCATTTCTACCTGGATTATTTTTGGATCCAGTTGGGTAACTCGGTGTTGATCGCAACGGCGGTGGCTTTTTTGACCTTGGTGATTTCCACCTTTGCCGCTTTTGCCATCAGTCGATTGCGCGTCAATGGTGGCAGGACTGTGCTGAACATGGCTTTGTTCACCTATTTCATACCGGCTGCTTTTTTGGCCGTGCCGATGTACAAAACCATGGGCATTTACGGCTTGCTCAACAGCCAGTGGGCTTTGATCTTGGCCATGGTCACCATTGCCTCGCCCTATTGCATCTGGGTACTCAAACAAGCCTCTGACAAGTTGCCTTATGAGCTCGATGAGGCGGCCCGCATGGATGGCGCGTCCCCCATGCAATTGTTCCGCTTGGTTTATTTGCCCTTGATGGTGCCGTCTTTGGTGGCGGTGGGTACCTATTCTTTGCTGTTGGCTTGGAACGAATACCTCTACGCTTTTTTGCTGCTCTCGCGCGACGACACCGTCACCTTGGCCGTGGCATTGGGGAATTTCTTATCAGCCGATGATTCTCCGTGGGAGTTATTGATGGCCACGGGCTTGGTGTACGCCTTGCCACCAGCGGCAATTTATTACACCTTCAAGCGCTACATGGTTTCGGGCCTGACCGCAGGCGCCGTTAAATCCTGAAAGAAACGACATGGCCCATATTTCTTTTCGCGATATCAAAAAATCGTTTGGCGCGGTGGATGTTATTCATGGCATCAGCTTTGATATTCATGATGGTGAGTTCGTTGTGTTGGTGGGGCCATCGGGTTGCGGTAAATCCACTTTGTTGCGCATGCTGGCAGGCTTGGAAGACATCACTGCGGGGGAAATTTGCATCGATGACCGGGTGATCAACGACTTGGACTCCAAGGACCGCGACATTGCCATGGTGTTTCAAAGCTACGCTTTGTATCCCCACATGACAGTGTATGACAACATGGCGTTCAGCTTGAAGCTGCGCAAAGCCCCCGAAATTTTGATTCGGGAGCGCGTGCTCAATGCCGCCAAAATCCTCAGCCTCGATAGCCTGCTGCAACGCCAACCCAGAGAATTGTCCGGCGGACAACGCCAGCGTGTGGCCATGGGCAGAGCGATTGTGCGCGACCCCAAAGTGTTTTTGTTCGACGAGCCTTTGTCGAATCTGGATGCCAAGTTGAGGGTTGCCATGCGTGCCGAGATCAAAGCCTTGCATCAACGGCTTAAGACCACCACGGTGTATGTGACGCACGACCAAATTGAGGCGATGACCATGGCAGACCGCATCGTGGTCATGCATGACGGCATCATTGAGCAAATTGGCACGCCCCTGGAACTGTTTGACCATCCGCGCAATTTGTTTGTGGCTCAGTTCATTGGCTCTCCTGCCATGAATGTCCTCCCCGGGGTGGCTGTGCACGATCAAGGCCAGTGGGGGGTGTTGGTGGATGGGCAGCTTTGGCCTGTGCCGGACTTGGCCGGTTTGAAGGCTGGACAAGCGGTCCACTATGGGTTCAGACCCACCGATTTAAAGTTGTCCGCCAACGGTGATGGTGTGCAAGCTGAGGTCACCTTGGTTGAACCCACGGGTTCGGAAACTGAGCTCATGTTGCGTTGTGGTGATCGGAGCTTGGTGATGGTGATCCATGGTCGCACATCGGTTCAAAGCGGTGACCAAGTCCGTTTGTACATGGATGCAGCGCGCGCCCATGTGTTTGACAGCACCAGCGAGCAGCGCATTGCCTGAGTCAAGCATGGTGGTGGTGGTCATGGGTGTGAGCGGCTGTGGCAAGACCACCATCGCATCTTCTTTGGCCCAGGCCTTGGGCTGGGCCTTCGTTGAAGGCGACGCCTTTCACCCACCCGAAAACGTCCAGCGCATGGCACACGGTATTGCGCTCACGGATGCCGATCGTGCCTTATGGTTAGAGCGTTTGGCCCTGGAGCTGAAAGACCAGGCACACGCCAATGCGGGCGTGGTGCTGGCTTGCTCGGCCCTCAAAAAATCTTATCGCGATGTGTTGAGGCGAGGTTGGTCAAATACACTTTTTTTGTATTTGGATGGCAGCGCTGATTTGATTGGCCAACGCTTGTCAGCGCGCAAAGGACATTACATGCCCAGCAGTTTGTTGCAAAGCCAATTTGAAGCGCTGGAGCCGCCAGGGCAAACAGAGCATGCTTGGCGCTACGCAATTGATCAGTCTCCACAAGCCATTGTGGACGACGTGCTCAAAAGAATGGGCAACGATACAGCGCAATGCGTGTGAGTGAAGGCCTCTCAACCAAGCGCCTGCACCCTGGGCCCGTTGATGTGAATTAGCGGGAAAAACCGCCTCCACGACCGCCACCGCCACCGCCGGAGCGACCACCGCCACCACCACCGCCACCGCCACCAAATCCACCTTTGCGTGGGCCCCCTGAGCGACCACTGTTGTTGCGCTGTCCACCGCCGCGATTGCGCTCCGTCATCAGGTCCACGCTGGTGCGTGTCGGGTCGGGTTGGCGCATCGTGCTGTTTTGGTTTTTATGGCCAAAGGCGTTGACACCACTTTGGGTGCCCAAATGGGCATTGGCGCGCGGTTGAAAGTCATCAGGCTCAGCGCCACCTTCGGCACCGGCATGGTGGGATGGCTGCGAATGCGCAGCGTCCCGCACCATCATGGGGTCACGTGGTGGACGGTCATCGCGGTATCGGTTGCGGCCTTGGCCTTGGCCGCCGTTGGGCCTTGGGGGTTTGGCGCCGGGTGTGCGCACCTGGCCATTGGGGCGGGGGGTGGCACGCGGGCCTTGACCGGCTTTGTTTTCGCGCATGCGCTGCATCATTTCTGAGCGGGCGGCTTTGGCGGCTGCTGCCATCACATCGCGGCTGGGGGGTTGACCCAAACCGCCCCACAGGGTTTGGCGGCCCATGGCAATGGGTTCGGCGACTTCGTTTTCCTCGGGACCAAAACCTTCAATGGCTTGGACGGGCACGGCTTGTCCGGTGAAGCGCTCGATGTCGCGCATAAATCCTTGCTCATCCAGCGAGACCAAGCTGACTGCTTCGCCCGTGGCACCGGCTCTGCCCGTGCGGCCAATGCGGTGCACATAGTCTTCGCTGATATTGGGGATGTCGTAGTTGACCACATGGGGCAACTCATCGATGTCGATCCCGCGCGCGGCAATATCGGTGGCAACCAGGGCTCGAATATCGCCTGATTTAAAGCCGGCCAAAGCTTGGGTGCGTGCGGTTTGGCTTTTATTGCCGTGCAATGCCATGGCCGTGATGCCATGTTTGTTCAAAAATTCTGCCACGTTGTTGGCGCCAAATTTGGTGCGCGTGAAAACCAGCACCTGGCTCCATGAATGCGCCTCAATGATGTGGGCGAGCAGGGCTTTTTTCTTGCCGCGACCCACGGGGTGAACCACCTGGGTGATGCTCTCGACCGTGGTGTTGCTGGGTGTGACTTGAATGCTTTGCGGATTGCGCAGCAAGCCATTGGCCAAATCGCGAATCTCTTCGCTGAAGGTGGCTGAGAAAAGCAGGCTTTGCTTTTCGCGTGGAACCAAGGCCAGTATTTTTTTGACATCGTGCACAAACCCCATGTCAAGCATGCGATCGGCTTCATCCAAAACCAAAATCTGGACGGTCGATAAATCCAAAAAGCCTTGTTGTTGCAGGTCCAACAATCGCCCGGGTGTGGCGACCAAGATGTCCACGCCATTGCGCAAGCGGTCAATTTGGGGGTTCATGCCCACCCCGCCAAAAATCACGGCCGAGGTCAGTTGCAAGTACTTGCCGTAGACACGGACGGACTCTTCAACCTGCGCGGCCAACTCGCGGGTAGGCGTCAACACCAAGGCGCGGATGCCAAAAACACCGTACTTGTTGGGGGTGCTGCGGCTCATGGCCAATTTGTGCAGCATGGGCAAGGTGAAGGCAGCGGTTTTGCCCGTGCCCGTTTGTGCACCTGCCAAGAGGTCTTGGCCCTCCAAAACGGCCGGTATGGCTTGGGCTTGGATGGGGGTGGGGGTTTCGTAGCCTTGCTCGCGCACGGCTTTCAAAATGGCCGGAGCCAGTTTCAGATCGTCAAAGTTCATGATGGAGCGCCGTCTCGGGCGCAGGAGTTCGGCCTGATCCGCTGTTTACAACAGCAGCCAGTCATAGGCCAACAGGGTTCACGGGTGGGCTTTAAAGCTCAATGCAAAATGCCAAGCTTAGCCCCAGCAGAAGCGCTGGTGTTGCACCAACTGGAGGATGCAACGGTTTTAATTGTCGCACGAATTGAAATGCCTTGGCTGGGGCGGCGTGCAGGGCTGATAATCGCCTCTTTTCAACCGAGTTCCAAGGATTTTTCGCATGGCCCAGTATGTATTCACCATGAACCGCGTCGGCAAAATCGTGCCACCCAAGCGGCACATCCTCAAGGACATTTCGCTGAGCTTTTTCCCGGGCGCCAAGATTGGTGTGTTGGGGCTCAACGGCTCGGGCAAATCGACTTTGTTGAAAATCATGGCGGGTGTGGACACCGAGATCGAAGGCGAAGCCCAACCGATGGCGGGTTTGAAGATTGGCTATTTGCCCCAAGAGCCCAAGCTGGACCCGCAAAGCACGGTTCGGCAGGCGGTTGAAGGCGGCATGGGAGAGGTGTTGGCCGCTAAAAATCGGTTGGAAGAAATTTACGCCGCTTACGCCGAGCCCGACGCAGACTTTGACAAATTGGCGGCAGAGCAAGGTGAATTAGAGGCGATCATTGCCACGGCAGGCAGCGACAGTGAGCACCAGTTGGAGATTGCGGCCGACGCCTTGCGCCTGCCACCTTGGGACGCTGTGATTCAAAACCTGTCTGGCGGCGAAAAGCGCCGGGTGGCTTTGTGCCAATTGCTTTTGTCTCGGCCTGACATGCTGTTGCTGGACGAACCCACCAACCACTTGGATGCCGAGTCGGTGGATTGGTTGGAGCAATTTTTGGCCAGGTTCTCGGGTACGGTTGTCGCCATCACCCACGACCGGTACTTTTTGGACAATGCCGCCGAATGGATTTTGGAGTTGGACCGCGGCCACGGTATCCCCTACAAAGGCAACTACACCACTTGGTTGGAGCAAAAGCAAGACCGCTTAGAGAAAGAGCAAAAGGGCGAAGAGGCGCGCGCCAAAGCACTGAAAAAAGAACTCGATTGGGTCCGACAAAACCCCAAAGGCCGACAAGCCAAGAGCAAGGCGCGCATTGCCCGATTTGAAGAGCTGTCAGACTTTGAATACCAAAAACGCAATGAAACCCAGGAAATTTTCATTCCCGTGGCAGAGCGATTGGGCAACGAAGTGTTTGAGTTCACCAACGTCAGCAAATCCTTTGGGGACCGCATGCTCATTGATGACCTCAGCTTCAAGGTGCCTGCTGGCGCGATTGTGGGCATCATTGGCCCCAATGGTGCGGGCAAATCAACCTTGTTCCGGATGATTGCTGGCAAAGAGCAGCCTGACAGTGGCACCATCAAGATCGGCTCTACGGTGAAGATGGCGTTTGTCGATCAAACGCGCGACGATTTATCGAACGAGAAAACGGTTTGGGAAGATGTCTCTGGTGGCTTGGACATTTTGACGGTAGGTAAGTTTGAGATGGCCAGCCGCGCTTACTGTGGTCGCTTCAACTTCAACGGCGGTGACCAACAAAAGCGTGTCGGCACCCTATCGGGCGGTGAGCGTGGCCGTTTGCATTTGGCCAAAACCTTGATCGCGGGTGGCAACGTGCTGTTGTTGGACGAGCCGTCCAACGACTTGGATGTGGAGACATTGCGTGCCTTGGAGGATGCGCTTTTGGAGTTTGCGGGCAGCGTGATGGTGATCAGCCACGATCGCTGGTTCTTGGACCGGATTGCCACCCATATCCTGGCCTGTGAAGGGGATTCGCACTGGACTTTCTTTGACGGCAACTACCAAGAATACGAAGCCGATAAGCGCAAGCGCTTGGGTGAAGAAGGTGCCAAGCCCAAGCGCGTGCGCTACAAAGCCCTCACTTAAGTTCTTTCGCGCAGGGCCACCATTCACCACCGGCCAGGCGCAAACTTTCAGCATGGGCCACAGCGCTGAGTACCGCCAACGCGGTCACTTCAGTGGCCAAGGTTGACAGCAGCATCATGTCAGCCGGCAAGCCACTTTTGCCGGTACCCAAGGCAAACAAGGTGTCCCCATCCCATGGGGTGTGAACGGGCCTTATGGTTTGGGCCAAACCGTTGTGACCCATTTGGGCCAGTCGGTGGGCTTGGCTTTTGGTCAGCACGGCATCGGTGGCAATCACGCCTATCGTGGTGTTCTCCCCGGCGGAAAGTGCTCCCGTGGAGACGCCTTGGAGCAGGCTGCTGACGGTGTCTTGAAGTGCCAGCCCAGACGAAGTGGTCCTGGCGCCGGCCAGGATGCGGCCATTTTTTGGGTCCACCACATCGCCCAGGGCATTGACCACCACCAAGGCGGCGACGGTCACGCCAGCCACTGTCAAAGCAGCACTGCCAACGCCACCTTTCATGGCCAGGTGGGGGCCAAAAACTTTGCCCACTGTGGCCCCTGAACCTGCGCCCACATTGCCCAGGCGCACCGGTGCCGAGCTCGCTTCTGAGCAGGCCGTCCAGCCGCTCAGAAGGTCGGGGCGAATGCGCGGGTCTCCCACACCCAGGTCAAAGATCACGGCGGCCGGCACGATGGGAACGCGGACCGGCCCTACCGGGAATCCGTGACCATGTTCCTCTAGCCATTTCATGACCCCAGATGCCGCATCCAAGCCAAAGGCGCTGCCCCCTGCAAGCAGTACCGCGTGCACATGGGGCACGGTGTTGTCGGGGGCCAGCAGGTCGGTTTCTCGGGTGCCAGGTGCCGCGCCTCGGACGTCAACCCCAGCCACCGTGCCATTGGGACAAATCACGACGGTGCAACCTGTGGGCCGGTCACTCAAACTGTGGTGCCCCACCAACACGCCTTGAAGTCGGGTCAGCGATGAATTGTGTGGCATGGTGGGGTTTGGGGCAGGTGGCGAATCGGAGGATTCAAGTGCACAGATTTCAACACAAGGTGCAAGCCTCCCGCGCGAACCATCAGCAAAGATACGGGCTGACCCAGTTTGAGTGGGGTGCATCTCCCGTCATCCGAAAAATGTTACATTAAGTTACATATAAATTGTTTCATCAATGAATCGCTTGAGCTGGCCATGGGCATCAAGTTGATGTGTGGGGAATTCATAAATAAAGAGTTTGTTGATAATTTTCATTATTAAATGAATACTTTATAATAAATTCTAAATTTCAAATTAACCTTTAAGAGGCTACTCATGAACAGCAAGATCACTTTTGATGCAGGCAGTGAATATTGTGGAACCAGTTACGCCGCCAAGATGTTGGACCTGTCCGTGGGAACGGTTCAATCGCTGGTCGAAAAAGGGGAGTTGGTGGCCTGGAAAACCCAAGGCGGGCACCGACGCATCTCCATCCAATCGGTCCGAGATTTCCAGCGTCGTAACAATTACATCACCAAATCCCATTTGGTTTCAGGACAACGATTGAAGGTCATGGTGGTCGAAGACGAAGACCTCACGCGTCAGATGCTGAGTGATCACTTTCAACAATGGGACTTGCCCCTGGACCCGAGCTTTTTCAGTTCAGCCATGACTGCACTGCTAGATTGGCCGCAATTGCAGCCCCAAGTGTTGATCACCGATTTGCGCATGCCGGGATTGGATGGGTTTGAACTGATCCGGACGTTGCACGATCACCCCCGCTATACCCAAATGGTGGTGGTGGTGGTCACGGCCTTGACGCCGCAAGAAATCGCAGCAGAGGGCGGTTTGCCTGAAGGCGTTCAATTGATGCACAAGCCCATTGACATGGGTTGGCTCAAGGGTTATTTGAATGCCTTGGTCAGCATGGGGCAAATGGCCAAGCGGCAGGACGAATTGGTGCGCATGCGCGACATGTGAGTTCAACGCTGCCCATCAGCTGGACACGGGGTTTCACCCATGCCCCAGACAACAAAGCCTTTTATGCTCGGGGCCTGTTCACCCAGAGTTTGTCATGCCACTGAAGTTGCCCCCTTCGGGCCCCATACCCCTCAAGCGACCGCACCACCCCTATTGGCCACAGCGTTTGCCGCTCGACATGGGCTTGCCTTCCACCACGCTGTGGGACAACTTGGCGGTCAATGCCATTCGCTATCCCGACAAGAGCGCCGTCTATTTCATGGGCACAGCCTGGACTTACCTGAAAGTGATGCGCCAAGCTGAGCGCTTGGCAGCCTGGCTCGTTGTGAATGGGGTGGTGGCTGGCGACCGGGTGCTGCTGAACATGCAAAACTGCCCCCAATGGTTGATCGCCCACTTTGCCATTTTGCGCGCCAATGCGGTGGTGGTGCCGGTCAACCCCATGAACCGCAGCTTGGAGTTGCAGCACTACATCGTGGACGCCGATGCCCGTGTGGCCATCACCTGCGCCGACTTGGCCGATGGCTTGGCGCAGGCCAGCGATGCCTTGCCCTGCGATCAGCAATTGCACCACCTGTTGGTCACGCAGCACACCGATGGGTTTGACCCCCAATTCACACCAGAAGGCGACATGCCAGAGGCTTGGCGTGATTGGCTGCTGACCCCGTATCCCTCACCAAAGATGACATCTGGTCAAACCCACCGCTGGGTGGATGCGATGGCCTGTACAGCGGATGTTCCTGTGCACACCACCCAATCCACTGACATGGCGGTTTTACCCTACACCAGTGGCACCACCGGCCTGCCAAAGGGGTGCATCCACCTGCACCAAAGTTTGATGCACAACGCCATGGCTTCAGCCTTTTGGAGCCAGGGCACCCCAGACAATGTGAGTCTGTGCGTGGTGCCCATGTTTCACATCACGGG
>CAMDLJ010000061.1 GCA_945901665.1 Bordetella parapertussis
AGCACGGCGGGGCTGTCCAGCGCCGACTTGAGGCACACCAAGCGGTAGTGCTCTTGGGCCAGTGGCACAAAACCCAGCCCCCGCTGTTGCGCGGCCCAGGCCAGGCCCAGGCCCACATCGGCTTGGCCCGCAGCCACCGTGGCGGCCACAGCGCTGTGCGAGGGCTCTTCAAACGGCAAGCTGTTCAGTTGCGGCACCGACAGGCCTTGCTCGGCCAGCAACTCTTGCAGCAACACCTCGGTGCCCGTGCCTTGTGCACGGCGGGCAAAGCGGGCTTGGGTGTGGACCGCATCGCTCAAGTGGTGCAGTTGCATCGGGTTGCCGGGTGCCACCATCAAGCCCATTTGGCGTTGGGCAAAGCCCATCACCTTGTGCAAACCCGGTTGCAACAGTGGCCGGTAATGCGCGGCGGTGATGCCCCCGCTTTCGGGCTGATCGCGGGTGTGAAAGCCGGCCATCACGCAGCGGCCTTCGTTCAAGGCGCGGATGGCGTCCACACTGCCGCAAAAGCGCACATCCAGGTGCAGGCCTTGGGCAGCGCTGAGGTCTTGCAAGCGGGTCAGCGCGTGGTCGTGGCTGGCGTACAGGGTGAGAACATGGGCTTGCGGGTCAAAGGCCACGGCAAAGCTGCGCTCCAACTCGGCGCGCAAGGCCTGGATCTGGGGCGATAAACGCGCCTGGGCTTGGTGTTCTGCCCACATGAGTTTGGTGCCAAACGGGCTCAATCGGGCCGATTGGCCTTTTTCCCACACGATCAACTCTTGCCCGAGCTCTTGCTCCCAACGCTTGAGTTCGCCCCAGACGTGGCGGTAGGACAGCCCCAAGGCGCGGGCAGCGGCGCTGATCGAGCCGTGCTCGGCCACGGCTTGCAGCAAGTCCATCAGGGGATGCGCCACCCGCTCGCTGCGCGCCAGGCGCGACAAGGTGTATTGCAGGTGGACGCTATGCACGGCGGTTCATATGGCGAGGTTATTCACAGCTGCCTAGGATAGCGCCCTTGCCATGAACAGCCTGACCCAAGCCATTGACATGGCCTTCCAACTGCTGATCAGCGCCGACCCGGTCTTGATCTCGGTGGTTTTGCGCTCGCTGGCGGTGAGCTTGTCGGCCTGCGCTTTGGCCTGCGCCATCGGTTTGCCCTTGGGGGCATGGTTGGGCGTGGCGCGTTTTCGGGGTCAAGCGGGCGTGCTGGCTTTGCTCAACACCGCCTTGGCCTTGCCCTCGGTGGTGGTGGGCTTGTTGTTGTACCTGCTGCTGTCGCGCTCGGGGCCGCTGGGCTTTTTGGGTTGGCTGTTCAGCTTTCAGGCCATGGTGCTGGCGCAAACGGTGTTGGTGCTGCCCGTGGCCATGGCCTTGACGCGCCAAGTGGTGCATGACGCCGAGCGCGATCATGGCGAGCAATTGCAGTCGCTGGGGGCATCCCCTAGGGTGCGCAGTTTCATTTTGGCGTGGGATGAGCGCTGGGCCTTGCTCACCGTGGTGATTGCCGCTTTCAGCCGCGCCATTGCCGAGGTGGGTGCGGTGATGGTGGTGGGCGGCAACATCGACGGCTTCACCCGGGTGATGACCACCGCCATCGCCTTGGAAACCAGCAAGGGCGACTTGCCCTTGGCCTTGGCCCTGGGCATGGTGTTGTTGGCCGTCGTTTTGTTGTTGCACAGCGCCATGGCTTTGTTGCGCCGTGGCAGCGGGCGCTCCAGCGCCTTGGGGTTGGCATGAACACCTTGTTGCGCTTGCACCAAGTCGGTTGCTTGCTCGGTGGGCACTGGGCGTTGCGTGGTGTGGATTTGCACATGGCGCACGGTGAGCGCATTGCGCTGGTGGGAGCCAACGGCAGTGGCAAAAGCACTTTGCTGCGTTTGTGCCATGGCTTGTTGGCTGCTCAAGAAGGCGCGTGTTGGCGCGACCCCCATGCCGCGCAGGCGATGGTGTTTCAGCGCCCACACATGCTGCGCATGCCGGTGCGCGCCCATGTGGCCTTGGGGCCGTGGCTGGCCGGGCGGCGCTGGCGCGAGGCTTGTGCCTTGGTCGAGCAGGCTTTGCAGCAGGTGGGCATGCAAGAGGCCGCCAAGCAATGGGCCAGCACCTTGTCGGGGGGGCAACAGCAGCGCGTGGCTTTGGCGCGGGCCTGGGCCTTGCAGCCGCGTTTGCTGCTGCTGGACGAACCCACGGCCAGCCTGGACCCCAGCGCCAAGCGCGATGTGGAGCAGCTGTGGACCCAATTTCTCAGCGACGCGGGCCAGCCCATGCAAGGACAAGCTCTGGCATCAGCGTCGTACCACCCATCAACGCCAGACCATCCCGGCCAGGCCGCTGACGCGGCGGTGAGTTGTTTGTTCAGCAGCCACAACTTGGGACAGGTCAAGCGCTTGGCCAGCCGGGTGATTTACCTCGAGCGCGGTCGCATCTTGGCCGACTTGCCGGTGGGCGAATTTTTTGACAGCGATTTGTCGCAAACCCATCCGCAAGCGGATTTGTTTTTAAAAGGGGAACTGAGATGAATGTCCATTTTTATGCTGGCGTTGTGGGCCGCGTTTTGCCTGGTGCTTTGCTGGGCTTGTGCCTGGCGCTGAGCCAGGCGGTGGCCTGGGCGCAAACCACCTTGGTCATGGCTTCCACCACGTCGACCGAACAATCGGGTTTGTTCGGTCATTTGCTGCCGGCCTTCAAGGCCGCGACCGGCTTGGACGTGAAAGTGGTGGCCCTGGGCACCGGCCAAGCCCTGGACATGGGTCGGCGCGGCGACGCCGATGTGCTGTTTGTGCACGACCCGGTGGCCGAAGAAAAGCTGGTGGCCGATGGTTTTGGCCTGCAACGCTGGCCCGTGATGTACAACGATTTTGTGTTGATTGGCCCTGGCAACGACCCGGCACAGGTGCGCGGCAAAGACATTGCGCAGGCCTTGCAAAAGGTCGCCCAAAGCCAAGCAGCGTTTGTGTCACGCGGCGACAAAAGCGGCACCCATGCGGCCGAGTTGCGCTATTGGGCCATGGCGGGCACCAGCAACACGGGCGCGGGTTACAAGGCCTGCGGTTGCGGCATGGGGCCGGCGCTGAACATGGCGGCCTCCATGGGCGCTTATGTATTGGCCGATCGGGGCACCTGGTTGAGTTTTAAAAACCGCGCCGATCTGGCCGTGTTGGTGCAAGGCGATGAGCGCTTGTTCAACCCCTATGGGGTGATCGCGGTCAACCCGGCCAAGCACCCGCATGTCAAGGTCAAAGAAGCGCAGCGCTTCATCGATTGGGTCACGTCACCGGCCGGCCAAGCGAACATCGCGGCCTACAAAATTGGCGGTGAGCAACTGTTTTTCCCCAGCGCCAAACGCTGAATGACGGGCGTTTCAAGCGCGGGCGACCCAGGCTTGAAACGACCAGATGCCTGCCACCGTCAAAGCCAGCGAGCCCAACAAATGCATGGCCGCTGTGCCCAGGGCCATGGCGTAGCGCGATTGCATCAGCATGGCCACCACTTCGGCTGAAAAGCTCGAAAAGGTGGTCAGCGCCCCCAAAAAACCCGTCACCAGTGTCAAGCGCCAGGCTGGGTCGAGTTCGGGCAGGTGCTCGAACAAGGCCACGCACACGCCGATCAAATAGCCGCCGATCAGGTTGGCGGCCAAGGTGCCCCAGGGGATGGTGGCACCAGGGTTGAGCCACAGGCCCAATTGCCAGCGTGCCAAGGCGCCCACGCAAGCACCCAGGCAAATGGCCAGCACCGCCGGGATCATTTGTTTTCGCCCATCACCAGGTCGGGCAAGAAAGTCACGATGCTGGGAAACAAGGTGACCAGCACAATGCACACCACCAAGCACAAAAAGAAGGGGATGGCGGCGCGGGCAATGGTGTTGCTGTCTTTGCCGGTCATGTTTTGCAACACAAACAAGTTAAAGCCCACGGGCGGCGTGACCTCGGCGATTTCGACCAACAGCACAATGAAGATGCCAAACCAGATCAAATCAAAACCGGCTTTTTGGATCATGGGCAGCACCACAGCGCTGGTCAGCACAATCATGCTGATGCCGTCCAAGGCGGTGCCCAAAATCAAATAGATGACGGTGAGCACCGCGATCAAGGCCAAGGGGGAGAGTTGCATGGCATTGACCCACTCGGCCAATTCGCGCGGAATGCCGGTGAAGGCCATGGTCTTGGTTAAAAATGCGGCCCCGGCCAAGATGAACATGATCATGCAACTTGACCTGGCCGTGCCCATCAAGCCTTCTTTGAAGTTGGCCCAGGTCAGGCTGCGGCTCCATGCGGCCAAGGCCAATGCGCCCACCACCCCGTATGCGGCGCATTCGGTGGCGGTGGCGTAGCCAGCGATCAGCACCCAACATATAAAGACGATCAACGCGCCGCAGGGTATGAGGTTGCCCGAGAGGCGAATTTTTTCCATCAAGGTGGTGGGCGGGTCGGCCGGTGGCACTTTGTCGGGGTGGCGCCAACTCCACCAAGCGATGTAGCCACTGAACAAGGCCATCAACAACAAGCCCGGTGCAAAGCCCGCCAGAAAAATGCGGATGATGGACGCATCGGCGGCCACCGCATACACCACCATGGTGATCGAGGGCGGGATCAAAATGCCCAGCGTGCCAGCGGTGGCCAAGGCGCCCAGGGCCAGCTTTTCGTCGTAACCGCGGCGCATCAACTCGGGCAAAGCCACTTTGCTGATGGTCGCGCAGGTGGCGGCCGATGAGCCAGAGACAGAGCCAAAAATACCGCAGCCCAAAATGGTGGTGTGCATCAGCCGCCCGGGCACACGGTTGAGCCAGGGGCGCAGGCCTTCGAACATTTCTTCGCTGAGCTTGGTGCGAAACAAAATTTCGCCCATCCAAATGAACAAGGGCAGGGCGGCCAGCTCCCAGCTGGCATTGCTTTCCCAAAATGCAGAGAACAAGTTTTTACCCGGTTGGGTGCTGGTGAAAAACGCTTGCCCGACCCAACCGCAAATGGCCAAGGTCATGGCGATCCACACGCCGCCGCTGAGCAGCAGCAACATGATGAACAGCAGCAAGCCGCCAATGAGCAAGATGTCCACGCTCAGACCTCGGCGGAGAAGTCACCGCGCGCATGGCGCTCTTTCACCTCGCGCACATAGGTGGGCTCTGCGCCTCGCCACACCAGCAGCCATTCGTCGAGCAAGGCCACCCACAACAACACCGAGCCCACAGCAAAGCTCAGTTGCGGAATCCACAGCGGCATGGGCAGCATGCCTTGGGCGATGTCGTTGAACACCCAGCTTTCATGGGTGAACAAGCAGGCCGACCAAGCCAGGTAACCCGTGGCCACCAAACCCACGCTCAAAGCGGTGATTTCCATGCGCCGGCGTTGGCTGGGTGCGACGTGATCGAGCAGCAAAGTCACGCGCACAAAGTCGCCATGCTTGAAGGCGTGGGCCATGGTCAAAAACGCCGCAGCGGCGCAACACCAGGCCACCACGTCGTTGACCGCCCCTGTGCGCACACCCATCTCGCGCAACAGGCTTTGGCCCACCATCAAGACGGCAATCACCAGGATGAAAAAGGCGCCCAAGGCGCCTGCGGCCAGGTACAGGCGATCCAGCCCGCGGCGCCACATTTACTTTTTCGCCGGGGCGGCTTTGGGGGCGGATTTCAAATAAGCGGCCACCATGGCCTCGCCGTCGGGCCCAGCGCGCTTTTGCCAGTCGCTCAGCATGATGGCGCCCACTTGCTTCAAGTCACCCATCAGCTTGGGAGATGGGGTCATGATCTTCATGCCCTTTTCGGTCAAGGCCTTTTTGTACCAATCGTTCTTTTCCTCGCTCACCTTCCAGCCACGGACCTCGGCGTCGGCGGCGGCTTTGGTCAGTGCAGCCTGGGTGGCGGCGTCCAAGGCGTCAAACGCTTTGCGATTGACGATGATGGCGTTTTTGGGCAACCAAGCCTGGGTGTCGTAGAAGAATTTGATGCTCTCGTAGGTTTTGGTGTCGTAGCCAGTGGAGCCCGAGCTCATATAGCTCTCGACCACCCCAGTGGCCAAGGCTTGCGACAACTCTGCGGCTTGGATGGTGACAGGCTGCGCGCCAATCAGCTCGGCGATCTTGCCGGTGGCGGGGCTGTAGGCGCGCCATTTGAGGCCGCGCATATCGGCCACCGAGGAAATTTCTTTTTTCACATAAATGCCTTGCGGCGGCCAGGCCACGGCGTAGAGCAGTTTCATGCCCTGGGCGGCCAGTAATTTGTCGGTGAAGGGTTTTTGTGCATCCGACAGCCGCTTGGACTCGGCATAGCTGGTGGCCAAAAACGGGATGCCATCGGCCCCGTACATGGGGTTTTCATTTTCAAAGTTGACCAGCAGCACCTCGCCAATTTGGGCTTGGCCGCCTTGCACGGCGCGCTTGATCTCGTTGGCCTTGAACAGCGAGGCATTGGCGTGCACCGTGATTTTGAGCTTGCCGCCGGTGGCTTTGTCGACATCGTTGGCAAACTGAACCAGGTTTTCGGTGTGGAAATTGGTGGCCGGGTAGGCGGCAGGCAAGTCCCATTTGGTTTGGGCCATCAGGGTCGAGGACATGGCCAAGGTGAGGGCGGTTGAGACCAGCAGTCGGGTGTTCATCAAGGGCTCCTAGGGGTGTGGTGTGAGGCTTAACTGTAACCGCTGCGACACATGCGGCCCGGGGCCTACGGGGTGGCACATCCGGGCAAGGTTTGGCGCCAGTCGCTGGGGCGTCAATCCATCACAGGGGACCTGGTTTGTGACCAATTGTGAAACAGTACACTCATGTACGTTGATGTGCCCATTCGCGGATTCGCGAAAGGCGGTACGTTCATGAACCCCTTTATGCAGGTAAGCTTGCTCTATGAAATTGCGTCAGCGTTGGTTGTGGGTGGGACTCGCCTTGGTGCTGGCCATGGGCGCGCTGTATCACAACCGCATCTATGTTTTGCAGCACTCATTGGGCTGGTACACCGATTGGAAAAATCCGCGCGACCCTTACCGCCCGATTGATTGGCAGTCTGGCCCCCTCCAAACTGAGCTGTCCCCTGACCAGCGCCCGCCCAACATCATCGTCATCTTGGCCGACGACATGGGCATCAATGACGTCGGTATCCATGGTGGCGGTCAAGGGCCTCAAGGGGTGACCACCCCGCACATTGATGGCCTGGGCCAAGCCGGGGTGAGTTTTGACCGTGGCTATGCGGGCAGCGCCATTTGCACCGTTTCTCGGGCGGCCTTGATGACCGGGCGATATCCCTGGCGCTTTGGCTTGGAGTTCACCCCTTTGCCCGGCGCTATGGGCTTTGTATTGGGCAGTCTTTATCCGCCTCAGCCGCCTATGTTGTTGGACAAGGGGTTGGCGCGCCAGGCCAAGGATTTCAATGAATTGGGCATGCCTGCTTCAGAGCTGACGCTGGCCGAGATGCTCAAGCAAAAGGGTTATCACAACATCCACATTGGCAAATGGCATTTGGGCAGCACCTCGCAGATGCGACCCAACAACCAGGGGTTTGACGAAAGTTTGTTCATGGAAAGTGGCTTGTACTTGCCACAAAACGACCCGCGCGTGGTCAATTCCAAGCAAAGCTTTGACCCGGTGGACAATTTTCTTTGGCCCAATATGCGCTTTGGCGTGAGCTACAACGGGGGGCGCTGGTTTGAGCCCAATCAGTACTTGACCGATTACTTCAGCGAAGAAGCCGTCAAGGCCATTCGAACCAACAAGCACAGGCCGTTTTTCATGTACCTTGCCCACTGGGGTGTGCACACCCCTTTGCAAGCCAGCAAGGCCGATTACGATGCCTTGTCCCACATCAGCGACCATCGCCAGCGGGTCTACGCGGCCATGGTCCGATCGGTGGACCGCAGTGTGGGGCGGGTGATGCAAACTTTGCGGGAAGAGGGATTGGACCAAAACACCTTGGTGGTGTTCACCAGTGACAACGGCGCGCCAGCCTACATTGGGCTGCCGCAAGTCAACAAACCTTACCGGGGTTGGAAGCTGACTTTTTTTGAAGGCGGTTTGCGCGTGCCTTTTGTGGCCCAGTGGCCGCAGCGCATTTCGCCTGGTCAGCGTTACACCACACCCGTGCACAACATCGACATCACGCCCACGGTTTTGGCAGCGGCAGGCGCTGGCTTGCCCAGTGATCGCACCATCGACGGTGTCAACCTGTTGCCATTTGTTGCTCGCCCCGGCGCATCTGCCACCCCTGCTTCGCTCAATCCCAAGGCCCCTGTTGTGCGACCCACCCAGCCTGAACGTGCCTTGTTTTGGCGTGCTGGGCCGCACCGCGCTGTGCAGTTGGAAGGTTGGAAGTTGATCAGCGTGCACCGACCGGCCAAAGACTGGTTGTTCGACTTGAACACCGACCCGACCGAGCGCAACGATCTGTCTCTCAAGCGTGCGGACAAGTTGGCCGAACTCAAGGCTTTGATGACCGCACACCATGCCAACATGCCCGCGTCCATGTGGCCGTCCTTTTTGGAAGGCCCCATCTTCATCGATAAGACCCTGGACCAACCTCACCAAGAGGGTGATGTGTTCACCTATTGGGTCAATTGAGCGCCTGAACTGAACCCCGACCCCTGCGCACACCATGGCCCCGCTCCCCCGCCTTGCCGACAGACCTGCGTGGGTGGGACGCGCGCTGGGCATGGTGGTGGGTGGGTTGCTGGTGTTGGGGGCTGCGGCTTGGTGGTGGCTTGACCACCGCGCGCAGGCAGGACCTGCTGCCCGTTCCGACACCCTGAGTTGCCCTTTGCCCATCGAACAAGCCCAGGCCCCTGCACCCGGCATGGTGTGGGTACCCTCGGGGCGGTTGCGCTTGGGCGATGCGGTTTACCCCGAGGAAGGGCGGTCCCAGCCGGTGGATGTGGCGGGCTTTTGGATCGACCGCACCGAGGTCAGCAACGATCAATTTGCTGCGTTTGTCAAAGCCACTGGCCATGTCACCATGGCCGAGCGGCCCTTGGATCCGCGCCGCTACCCAGGCTTGCCCCCGGCTTTGCTGCAACCTGGCGCGGTGGTGTTCACGCCACCTCAGCGGCCCGGTGACGCCGGCACACCCAGTGACTGGTGGCGTTTTGTGGCGGGCGCCCAGTGGCGTCACCCTGGCGGGCCTGGCACGGACATCATTGGCAAAGGTTCATTTCCAGTGGTGGCCGTGGCATTTGAAGATGCCCAGGCCTATGCCCAATGGGCAGGCCGTCAGTTGCCCAGCGAAGCCCAATGGGAGTGGGCGGCGCGCGCGGCCCAAGCCCCAGACGAGGCTGCCCAGGTGGGACACGATGCGCCACGCCACGCCAACACCTGGCAAGGGGTTTTTCCGTCCGTCAATTCGGGCGATGATGGCTTCATTGGTTTGGCCCCGGTTGCTTGCTATCCCCCCAATGCCTTGGGCGTGTTTGACATGCTGGGCAATGTGTGGGAGCTCACCACCGATGCCTATGCACCCCGCGCGCCGGATGCCGCGGTATCGCTGATGCCTGTGGGCTTGAAGGGTGAAGTGCCCATGCGCGTGATCAAAGGGGGGTCGTATTTGTGCGCACCCAATTACTGCATGCGTTATCGGCCTGGCTCGCGCCAACCGCAAGAAGAAAACCTCGCCGCCAGCCACTTGGGTTTCCGCACGGTGTGGATGGCACCCGCGCCCAGCCCACCTGGGGGGGCGGTGCGGCCCTGAGCACGCACACCCCAGTACGCACCATGGGCACATCTTCCTTTGTTTGGCATCAACGGCGTTGGGCTCGCCTGGCCTTCATTGGCTTGATGGCGGTGTTGTTGGTGGGCATGCTTGTGGCGACGCAAGCCGCAAACTTGCGACAGGCTGTGAAAGCTTATTTGTTTGGCTTTCCCTTGGTCATCATGGACCTCACTCGCGAGCACCACCTGGCGCGCACCGGCAAGCCAAACGCCTTGAGTTTGGCGCGTCAATTCCCCACACCCCAATTCAAAGAGGTGGTGCGGCCCAACTTAGACACTTTGTACGCCACGGCTTTTTTGGATACACGGCTGGGGCCTTGGCAATTGGACCTGCCGCCCAACGCAAAGCGCTATGAATTGGTCACTTTTTTGGACGCTTGGAGCGATGTATTCGCCACGGCCGGTACGCGAACACATGGCCACCTCGGGCAACGGCTGTGGGTGGTCGACTCGAACTGGCAAGGCAGCGTACCGCAGGGGGTGCGTTTGCTGCGTGCACCCAGTCGCATGGTGTGGGTGATTGGGCGCATCCAAACACTGGGCATTGACGACTTGCCCACGGTGCACGCTTTGCAAGACCAATGGGTGCTTGCATCCTTGGGCGCGGGTGCCACCAGTGTGGCGTCGGGCTCTGCCACCGAAAAAGCAAGCCCAGTCCAGGTGGATGTTTCGCCATTGGCGCAAATGGAGGCCATGGGCACGCAGGATTTTTATCGGCGTTTGGCCGCGCTCATGGCCGATAACCCACCCCGGCCTGGTGATGCCGACATGGTGCGTCAGTTAAAAAATTTCGGTGTCGAGGCTGGCAAGCCGACATCGATGGGGCTTTGGGATGGGGCCTTGTTGTC
>CAMDLJ010000062.1 GCA_945901665.1 Bordetella parapertussis
TCAGGGGTGACCAAGGTGGGAATCTTGCCCGTTGGGTTGATCATGATCAGGTCTTCGTTGGTTTTCCCGGCACCCACGGCCGTTGGCACCATTTCAATCTGATCGAGCATGCCTTTTTCTATCGCAGACACCATGACCTTTCGCACAAAAGGTGAAAAAGGTCCGTGCATCAAACGCATCTTGGGGGCTGTCATGGCTTACTCCTGAAGGGTGAAAAAACGCCTTCCATCGTAACCAGTGAAGTTCTCTTTGGGCCAGCTCACAGTCATCCACACGACTGGTAAAAACCCGCCGAATTGGTTCGCAAAAGGACAAGTGCGCTGGGGGCGACTGCACCCTGGGCCCCAGCCCATTACAGTGCGCTTGTTTTGACCCATCCCACACCCTCCCCCACTGGGCCCAGTCCCGCCCAAAAGCGCGCCATTTTGCTGCTGTCACTGGCGACCTTCTCCAGCATGGCTGTGCAGCGCATGTGTGACGCCATGCTGCCCGATTTGTCCCGGGTCTTCGATGCACCCATGGCCATGGTGGGCCATGTGATTTCTTTTTACGCCGTGACGCATGGCTTGATGCAATTGATTTACGGCCCGGTGGGAGACCGCTGGGGCAAATACCGGGTGGTGATGCTCACCACTTTGGGTTGCAGTGTGGGGGCTTTGTTGTCCGCCATGAGCCAAGACCTGGATCAATTGGTCACGGCCCGCATCCTCACCGCTTTGTCCTCTGCGGCCATCGTGCCGCTGGCGCTGGCCTGGGTGGGCGACCAAGTGCCCTATGCACAACGGCAAGAAACCCTGGCGCGCGTGGGCTTGGGCACCATGTTGGGCATCACGGCCGGTCAATGGATGGGTGGTTTGATCACCGACAACTTGGGCTGGCGCTGGGCTTTTGTCGGCATGTCGGTGCTTTTTGCCTGTGTGGCTGCGCTGCTGTGGCGCGAGGAAAAACAAGTTGCTGCAAGCACCCTCCCAGTCCATGGAAAAACCGGTTTTGCGCAGCAAACCGCCGAAGTTTTTCGCACCGCCTGGGCGCGCACAGTACTGCTGATCGCCCTGCTCGAGGGGGCCACCGTTTTCGGTCTGCTGACCATCACCGCCGCCCACTTGCACCACACCCACGGGCTGTCACTGACGTGGGCCGGTGGCACCAGTGCCTTGTTTGGCTTGGGTGGCATGTTGTTCATGGGCACGGCAAAACCCACCATTCAGCGCTTGGGAGAGGTCAATATGGCGCGATTGGGGGGCGCGCTTTTGGTTTTGTCGTTTGGGGTGATTGCTTTCTCTCCTTGGTGGATATTGGCGATACCCGCTTGTTTTTTCACTGGCTATGGCTTTGCCATGTTCCACAACACCTTGCAAGCCAAAGCCACCCAAATGGCCCCCCAGGCCCGCGGTACAGCCGTGACCTTGTTTGCCAGTGGCTTGTTTCTGGGTCAGTCCGTTGGCGTGAGTACAGTGACCCAATTTGTGGACCGCCTGGGCTCGGTCCAGGTGATGGCGATTGCCGATGCTTGCTTGGTGGCGGTGGTGCTGTTTTTTGCCCATCAACTCAAGTTGCGCAATGCCACCGACTTGGATCGCATTTAAGCCCCCTCCTCTGCAGCCATAGCGCTTCAACCGCAAGCCAGTTGATGGCGCAAGGGTTTGCCCGATTCAATTGGGCGCCCCTTTCGTTTTGCAAAAGAGGAAGTTTGATAGACTACACCGCCCATTTGCAATGACCTGTGGGTCGTTCCATCTATTGCTTTAGGAGACACCATGAAATTCAATGCGTCCATTTGCGCGGGTTTGGTTGCAACGCTCATCAGCATTGCTACGCCCGCCATGTCACAAACCATCAAAATTGGTTTCATCAGCTCTTACAGCGGCGCAGCAGCAGCCCAGGGCGACCAATTGGACAAGGGCGTCAAGCTGTTCATGAAGCTCAATGGCGACAAGTTGCCCCCGGGCGTCAAGATAGAGTTGATCACCCGTGACGACACCGGCCCCAACCCGGATGTGGCCAAGCGCGTGGCACAAGAATTGATCGTGCGCGACAAGGTTCAAATCCTCACCGGCTTGGTCTGGACCCCCAACATGGCGGCGATCGCGCCCTTGACCACCGAAGCCAAGGTGCCTTTTGTCAGCATGAATGCCGCCGGTGCGCGCATCATGAACAACGCCCCTTACATGGCCCGCGTGTCATTCACCTTGTGGCAATCGTCCTATCCGCTGGGCCAGTGGGCGGCCAAAAAATACAAGCGTGCCTACACCGCCGTGAGCGATTTCGCGCCTGGCCATGAGGCGGAAGAAGGCTTTATCAAGGGCTTCAAAGAAGGTGGCGGCGAGATTGTGGGCAGCCTGCGCGTTCCCTTGGCCAACCCCGACTTTGTACCGTTCATGCAGCGCATCAAAGATGCCAAGCCGGAAGTTGTTTTTGGCTTCAACCCTGCGGGCAAAGCGGCCACTGGCATGATGAAAGCCTATGCCGACCTCGACCTGGCCAAAGCCGGCGTCAAATACATTGGCACGGGCGACATCGTGACCGATGACGAACTGCCCAATATGGGTGATGTGGCCTTGGGTGTGACCACGGTACACCACTACTCGGCGCATTCAGATCGCCCTGCCAACAAAGCTTTTGTGGCTGCCTACAAAAAGGAATTTGGCGAAAACCTCAACCCCAGCTTCATGGCCGTGGGTGCTTGGGATGCCATGGATGCGATCTTCCACGCCATCCGCGAGCAAGGTGGAAAGGTTGACCCCGACAAAACCATGGAAGCGCTGAAAAAATGGCGCAATCCCAACAGCCCACGCGGCATGGTCTCCATCGACCCCGATACCCGCGACGTGATCAACCCAGAGTACCTGCGTGAAGTGCGCAAAGTCGGTGGCAAGTTGGCCAATGTCGAGCTGGAAACCCTTAGCACCGGCCTCAAAGACCCCATGAAAGAAGCCGACAAGAAGAAGTGATGTCCATTCGCCAGCGCACCGCTTTGAGCGGTGGGCTGGCGTTTGTTTTCTTATGGAAGCCTTTCTCTCATCCCTGGTCAGCGTTGCTTTTCACGGCGTGGCCTATGGGATGATTCTTTATGTCATCTCGGTGGGCCTGTCGGTCACCATGGGCTTGATGGGTTTCACCAACCTCGCCCACGGTGTGTTTGCCATGGCGGGTGGTTATGTGTTGGTCACCGCCTTGTCCAAATGGGATGTCCCTTTCCCCCTGGCTTTGCTGCTGGCTTTTGCGCTGGTGGCGCTGGTCAGCTTGGTGCTCGAGCGCTTGTTGTACGCTCGTTTGTATGGGGCTGTGGAGCTCGAGCAGGTGCTGCTGACCATTGGCCTGATCTTCATGTCCGTGGCCGTGGCGCGGCTGATTTTTGGCACCTTACAGCAACCGGTGGTTTTGCCCGAATACCTCAAGGGGCAGTTTTCCCTCTTAGGCCGAGATTTCCCTGCTTATCGTGTATTTTTGATTTTGTTCAGCGCCGGCATCATCGCCACCCTCTGGTTTGGTGTGGAGCGCACGATTTGGGGTGCCAAAGTGCGCGCGGCGGTGGACAACCGGGCCATGGCGCAATCCATTGGCATCAACACCCGACGCTTGTTCGCCATCACCTTTGCCGTGGGCAGCGGCTTGGCAGGTTTGGGCGGCGCCCTGGGGGCAGAGATTGTGGCCATTCAGCCCACCTACCCGTTTGAACAGTTGGTGTACTTTTTGATCGTGGTCTCGGTCGGTGGCCTGGGCAGCCTGCGTGGGCCGTTCGTTGCGGCGCTGTTGATCGGCATCACCGATACCGCCTGCAAATACTGGTTGCCGCAATTTGGCGCTTTCTTTATTTACATCGCCACCATTGGTTTGCTGCTGTGGCGACCTGCTGGATTGTTTGGAAAACGCACATGAGCCAGCACGTGGGATACAACGCCAACCCCAGCCTGCGCTGGACCGAAAGCCTGCCCTGGTTGGCCGCTGGCTTGGCGTTTTTTCTGTTGCCTGAATACCTGTCGCTGGGTGCGCGCATCCTCACCTATATCTTGTTTGCCTTGTCGCTGGACTTGATCATTGGCTACGCCGGCATCATCACCTTGGGCCATGCGGCTTTTTTTGGCCTTGGGGCCTATGTGACAGGCATCATGTCGGCCAAGCTGGGATTTCATGACCCCATCATCCAACTGCTCACCAGCGGCGTGGTGGCCGGTTTATTGGGCTTGGCCACCGGTGCCATCATCTTGCGCATGCACGGACTGACGCAACTCATGCTGACCCTGGCGATTGCCGCGCTTTGCCTGGAGGTGGCCAACAAAGCCACGCCCATCACTGGCGGGGCCGATGGCTTATCCGGGGTGGTCATTGCGCCCATTTTGGGATTGTTTGCCTTTGACATGTTTGGCAAAACCGCTTATTTGTGGTGCCTGTTCTTGTTGTTCATCGCTTGGTGGCTGGTTCGCCGTTTGATTTACGCCCCATTCGGCGTCTCTCTCACGGGTATTCGTGAAAACAGCTTGCGCATGCACGCCATTGGGGCGCCTGTGGATGCACGCTTGCGCAAGGTCTACACCTTGTCGGCCGTCATGGCTGGCATGGCCGGCGCCTTGCTGACCCAAACCAACCAATTTGTGGGTCTCAATGTGCTGGGTTTTGAACCCTCGGGGGAGCTGCTGGTGATGCTCATCTTGGGTGGGGTGGGACGCTTGTACGGCGCCTTTGTCGGGCCCTTGGTGTTTTTGGTGGCCCAAGATTTCTTGGCCAAGAAATTCCCCGAATACTGGTATTTCGGCATTGGTCTGATGCTGGTGCTGGTGGTGTTGTTTGCGCGCGGCGGCATTTTGGGTTTGATCGATGGCTGGGTGGCTCGCTTCAAAGGGAAAACCACATGAGCAGCGTGCTCGAAACCCGGAGCCTGTGCAAAAGCTTTGGCGCTTTGACAGTGGCCGATCAAATCAATTTCCGGCTGGAAGCCGGTTCACGCCATGCGCTGATTGGGCCCAACGGTGCGGGCAAAACCACCTTCGTTAATTTGCTCACGGGCAGGTTGACACCGACATCTGGTCAAGTGTGGATTGGCGGGCAAGACGTGACCGCCCTGCCCCAAGCCGAGCGGGTACGCCTTGGACTGGGGCGCACCTTTCAAATCAATAGCTTGTTCAAAAAAATGTCGGTGCTCGACAACGTGGCCTTGGGTGTGGCCGAGCGCTTGAAAGTGGCCGACAAACTCTGGCAACCAGCGCGTGCATTCAAAGCCGTGCGCGATGAGTCCATGGCTTTATTGGAGATGCTGGGCATTGCAGCCGATGCGGGCTTGCGCATCACCGATTTGCCCTACGGCAAACAACGTTTGGTCGAAATTGCCATTGCGCTGGGCCTGCAACCCAAGGTGCTGTTGCTCGATGAGCCCGCGGCAGGCGTGCCATCGATGGAATCGGACCGCATCTTGCAAGCGCTCGATGCATTGCCTGCAGACATTGCCATTCTCATCATTGAGCATGACATGGACTTGGTGTTTCGCTTTGCCAAGCGCATCACCGTGCTGGTGCAAGGCGAGGTGTTGTGCGAGGGGACTCCCCAAGAAATTGCCGCCGACAAACGCGTGCACCAGGTTTACTTGGGAGAGCAAAATGACTGAATCCAGCGCCCCCTTGGCCCTGCGCTTGCAAGGCGTGCGTGCTGGCTACGGCGAAACCGTGGTTTTGGAAGACATCAGCTTTGATGTGCCAGAGCGAGGTGCGCTGGCTTTGCTGGGTCGCAACGGGGTGGGCAAAACCACTTTGTTGGCCACCTTGATGGGGCACACCCAATTGCATGGCGGTCGGATTGAATGCCGTGGCCAATCGATCGAACGTTTGCCTGTACACGACAGGTCACGCCTGGGCATCGGCTATGTGCCCCAAACCCGCGACATTTTCCCCTCCCTGAGCATCGAAGAAAACCTGCAAGTTGCCGCGCGCAAAGGCCGCTGGCCCATGGAGCGGGTGTATGAACTCTTCCCCCGACTGGCCGAGCGGCGCAGCCACATGGGCAACCAAATATCGGGGGGCGAGCAACAAATGCTATCGATCGGGCGTGCCCTGATGGGTGACCCAGCCATCTTGCTGTTGGACGAACCCATGGAAGGCCTGGCACCCATCATTGTCGAAATGCTGATGCAAGCCCTGATCCGCTTGATTCGCGAGGAAGCCTTGACCGTGGTGCTGGTGGAGCAATCGGCCAAGCTGGCCTTGCAAGTCACCGAAGATGTGCTGGTGCTCAGCCGGGGGCGCATCATTCACAGCGGCAAGAGCGCCGAGTTGTTGGCCCAACCTGATCGGTTGGCGCAACTCATCGTGGCCCACTGAACGCACCCACCCCAGGGCCCCAGCCAGCCCGATAAAATCAGTCCATGAGCGATACCGCCCAGGCTCCCCAGACCGCATTGCCCAAAACTTTAAACCACAACGCATTTGTGTTGGGCGTATTTTTTTTGTTTGTGGGCTTTTCAACGCTGTTCATCGACGCCCAACAACTGCGACAAAACGCGCTGTTCATTCTTTTGCAAGGCCTGTCCTTTGCAGCCGGTGGGACATTCCTCTGTGCATGGCTGCGCTACATTCGCCGACCCCGCTCTAGGACCTGAGCGCCCACCGGCGCACCTGAGCCGTCCCCATTGGGCAAACACCAGCCAGCTTTGGGATGGCTACAGGTTGTGATAAGCCGATTTGTGGACCAAGCAAAAGTCTTTCAATCCCACCATGTTTTTTTGCTCGGTGGTGTTGGCATACACCTCCGCTTGGATGCGATCTTGCTCCTTTTGGTTCACCTTGCTCACGCATTTGCGTTTTTTAAACGTGTCTTTGAAGCGTTCGGACACATCGCCTTTGAAGCTGCACATTTTTTCAATGGTTTCATTGAACGCGGCGTTGCGCATGATGCGCACACAGGTGTGGGTCAAACCATCCGCCGGTTTCTGGGACCAAGCGGGCATGCTCAAGCCAAGACCCAAAAGGGCCCATGGGAGCCAGCGCAAGATACCGAACCAGCGCTTGCCAGCCCGCACGCAAACAGACCCTGGGTTTTGAGCAAGAAAGGGACCGCTACAATTCTTCATGGAATGCGGGTGTAGTTCAATGGCAGAACGGCAGCTTCCCAAGCTTTAGACGAGGGTTCGATTCCCTTCACCCGCTCCACAGGTCTGATGCACATGGCGTCGACTCTCCTGATTTCAGCGGGAACTTCAGGGAAAAAACACCCCAACTCCTACGCCCGCTCTTGGATCGCCATCATAAAGTACCGCTAGACCGAAGGCATGCTCCGCTCACTTGAATCCTGCCGTTCAGCTGACCTGTCTTGCCCATGGCAACGACCCTGAAGGGGTCTTTTGTTCATCAGGGAGGGTTTCCCCCCGAACTGTTTTGTCGGCGCAGGATCAAACTGAAGTGCCGAAAAATCATTTTCAGCCCCACAACCCGGCAGGAGACTCCGATGTTTTTCTCATTGCGCACCGCTTGCACTTGGTGCAGCTTGGTTTTTGTGCTCTCTCTTGCTTCCATTGCAAACGCGCAAACAGCCCACTGGCCCAACAAACCCATCAAAATTTTGGTCGGAAGCCAGGCCGGCACCGGTACCGACGCCATGACCCGCTTGGTGGCCGCCAAGGTCAGTGAAATTTTGGGCCAAACCATCTTCATTGAAAACAAGTTGGGCGCTGGTGGGCAAATGGCCGCTGATCAAGTCTCCAAAGGAGCGCCCGATGGATACACATTGATATCCATATCCAGCGCGCACGCCAGCCAAGCGGCAACCTTGAAAACCGTCCCCTTTGACCCCGTCGATGGGCTGACGTGGATATCCACCGTCGCGATTTACCCCTTGGTGATTGCTGTGGCCCACGACTCTCCCATCACCAGCTTGCAAGACATGGTTCGCAAAGCCAAAGCGGCCCCGGGGACCATGAGTTATGCAACCTCTGGTATTGGCAGCGCCTTGCACCTGGTGGGCGAATGGTTGGCCACCGAAGCGGATATTCAATGGACCCACATCCCATTCCCTGCGGGTGGCGGGTTTGGCTACACGGATGTCATGGCAGGTCGGGTCAACATGATGATCAACATACCCAGCTTGATCGTTCCCAACGTGCGGGCCAACAAGATGCGCGCCTTGGCCGTGACCTCTGCAGAGCGCTTTGCGCCTTTGCCCAATGTGCCGACACTGAATGAAGTGATCCCTGGGCTGGAGGTGGAGTCATGGTTGGGCTTTGCTGCCCCTGCGGGCACCCCCATGGACATTGTCAGGAAAATGAATGCGGCGATGAAAACAGCCCTGGACAACAAAGAGTTGCAGGCGCAAATGCAAAAAGCTGGCGTTCAGCCCCAGTGGAGTTCTCCTGAAGCATTTCGCGCCATTGTCGAAAAAGGCATCGTCAGGTACCGCAGCATCGCACGCTCTAAAAACATAGAGCTGCAGTGAAGCAGGGCTTGGGGCCGCATCCTTCAACTTTTCGAAGAGCAGGCTGCGCGCCACCGCAGACACAAAAAAACCACCCTCGGGGTGGTTTTTTTGCAATGGCTTGTCAGATCAAAGGGACGCCAGTTTTGGATTGGATGAAGTCGCGGGTCACGCCCGACGCCAGCTCCACCAATTTGAGGCCTGCCGGCGTGACATCCATCACGCCCAGGTCGGTGATGATGCGATCGACCACCCCCACACCGGTCAAAGGCAAGCTGCAGTCGGCCAAAATTTTCAGGTCCTCGGTACCGTCTTTTTTCTTGGCCACATGCTCCATCAACACGATGACGCGCTTGACGCCGGCCACCAAGTCCATGGCGCCGCCCATGCCTTTGACCATCTTGCCGGGGATCATCCAATTGGCCAAGTCTCCACGCCCACTCACTTGCATGGCACCCAAAATGGATAAATTAATTTTTCCGCCGCGAATCATGGCAAAACTGTCATGGCTACCGAAAATAGACGTGCCCGCAATGGTGGTCACGGTTTGTTTGCCCGCATTGATCAGGTCGGCATCGACCTCTGACTCTTTGGGAAACGGGCCAATGCCCAGCATGCCGTTTTCCGACTGCAACCAGACCTCGATGTCGGCGGGCACATGGTTGGCCACCAAGGTGGGAATGCCGATGCCGAGGTTGACGTAAAACCCGTCTTCGAGTTCGTGCGCCGCGCGTGCGGCCATTTGGTCTTGGCTCCAGCTCATGTCAAACCCCTGATGTTTCGGTGATGGTGCGCTTTTCGATGCGCTTTTCCGGGTGGGCATTCAGCACCAAGCGGTGCACATAAACGCCTGGCAAGTGAACATGGTCGGGGTCGATGGTGCCGGTCTCCACGATTTGCTCCACCTCGACCACGCAAATTTTTCCAGCCATGGCTGCGGCCGGGTTGAAATTGCGCGCCGTCAATCGGAATTGCAAATTTCCCGACTTATCGGCGCGCCACGCTTTGACCAGGGCCACATCGGGCACCAAAGCATGTTCCATGACATAGGTTTCACCATCGAATTCGCGCAACTCTTTGCCATCGGCCACCACGGTGCCCACGCCGGTTTTGGTGAAAAAGGCCGGAATGCCTGCACCACCCGCGCGCAACTTTTCAGCCAATGTGCCTTGGGGGGTGAACTCCAACTCCAGCTCTCCGGCCAGATATTGGCGCTCAAACTCTTTGTTTTCTCCCACATAAGACGAAATCATTTTTTTGATTTGGCGGGTTTCGAGCAAACGGCCCAAGCCAAAACCATCCACCCCGGCATTGTTGGAGATGACGGTCAAGTCTTTCACGCCGGCGCTGCGCAAGGCCTCGATCAAGGCCTCGGGAATTCCGCACAAGCCAAAGCCGCCCACCGCCAGCAATTGACCGTCTTTGACGATGCCCTTGAGCGCCTCATTGGCACTCGGAAAGATTTTGTTCACACCCTGCTCCGTGACTGAAAAACATCAACGATACTACAACTCGATGTGCCGGCCAGTACCTCTGGCAGGCCACGCCAACCCGTGATTGAGCGCTGTTGACCCTCGGAGCAAGACCATGAACCGTTACCCCCTGCCAAGCCTGGAATCGCTGCCCGCAGATCTGCAAGCGCGCATCCTGGAGGTGCAAGAAAAAGCCGGCTTTGTGCCCAATGTGTTTTTGGCGCTGGCCCGGCGCCCAGCCGAGTGGCGGGCATTTTTCGCCTATCACGATGCCTTGATGCTCAAAGAGGATTCGGGACTCACCAAGGGCGAGCGCGAAATGATCGTGACCACCACCAGCGCGGCCAACCACTGCCTGTATTGCGTGGTCGCCCACGGCGCGATTTTGCGCATTTACGAGAAAAAGCCCCTGGTGGCCGATCAGGTGGCAGTGAACCACCGCAAAGCCGATATCAGCCCGCGCCAAATGGCCATGCTCGACTTTGCGATGAAGGTTTGCCAGCACAGCGACCTCATTGAGGACAGCGACTTCACCGCCTTGCACGCCCACGGCTTTAGCGATGA
>CAMDLJ010000063.1 GCA_945901665.1 Bordetella parapertussis
GCATGGGCTGCGAACCAACCGTGCTCGGTCTGCTCAAAGGCAAAAGTGAAAGCGTCAAAGGTTTTGCGCGTGCCCAGCCAGACAAAGCGGCACAAGCGCGTGTCGATGTCGGGTTGGTAGGTTTGGGCGTAGCGGGTGCGCACCCGGCTGTTGAGGCCGTCGCAGGCAATCACCAGGTCGGCCTGGTATTGCAAGGCCAGGGCTTGGTCGTCGTTCACGTCTTGCTCAAACAGCAGTTTCACGTCCAGTTCTTCGCAGCGCGCTTGCAAGATGTTGAGCAAGCGCTTGCGGCCAATGCCACAAAAGCCATGGCCCGTTGAGCGAACACTTCGGCCTTTGAAAAACACCTCGATATCGTCCCAGTGGTTGAAGGCGTCGGCAATCAGCTGCCCGGTGGGCGCGTCGGCTTGCTGCAAGTTTTCCAGCGTTTTGTCGCTGAACACGACGCCCCAGCCAAAGGTGTCGTAGGGGCGGTTGCGTTCCACCACGGTGATGTGGTGCTGGGGGTTTTGGGTTTTCATGAGTAGGGCGAAGTACAAACCCGCCGGCCCACCACCGATGCATAAGATATTCATGCCCGAATTGTTGAGGCTTAAAGCAATCCCTGTCAAGCCCTGTGGCCATTTCTTTGATCTTGGGCAAGCCCATGGCACAGGCCGGGCCGTGCGGGGCGATTCACGGCGCACAATCCGGCCATGATTTACAAATTCAAATCCAAGGCGGCAGGCGACTTGATTTTTTTGCCCGAAAACGCCCGCCAAGTCTTGTCCATCTTGGGCAAAAACGATGCGGCCCAAGGCATCATCGAGCCGGCCCACATGGCCGCAGCGGTGCTGGCCCTGCAAGCGGCCGTGGCCCAGGCCGAGCAGGCCCAGGCGCAGGCTGTCCAAGCCGCCCGCGATCGGGGCGAAAAGCCCCCGCCCGCACCTGCCGTGGGCTTGCGCCAGCGGGTGCAGCCCTTCATCGCCATGCTCGAGCGCTGCGAGCGCGCTCAACAACCCATTGTTTGGGGGGTGTGAGGCGGTGGCACCGTTTTTCCAGGCCTTGTCGCCATTGCGGGTCCTGGATGCCCTGGCCGATTTGGGCTTGGCGGTGGATGGCCGCTTGAGCGCTTTGAGCTCTTACGAAAACCGGGTTTACCTGGCCATGCTCGACGACAACAGTGCCGTGGTGGCCAAGTTTTATCGGCCATTGCGCTGGCCCCAGGCGCTGATTGCTGAAGAGCAGGCTTTTGCCAGTGAACTGGCCAGCGAAGACATCCCGGTGGTGGCGCCCGTGACATTGCACGGGAAAAGCCTGCACCATTTGGCCATTGAAGACGACCCACAGCACCCGGGTTTTTGGTTCAGTGTCAGCCCGCGCCGAGGCGGGCGGCAGCCCGAGTTGGACGACCCCGAGGTATTGGAGTGGATTGGTCGCTTTTTGGCCCGCATCCACAACGTGGGCGAGCGCAGCGCCTTTGCCCAACGCCCCGCGCTGGATGTGCAAACCTTTGGCGATGAGCCGCGCCAATGGCTGCTCGATCAAGGCGCGGTGGCCCCGGAGGCGCGCACAGAATGGGCGTCGCTCAGTGAGCAAGCCCTCACCTTGGTGCGCCAGGCGTGGGGTGCAGCGGCGGTGGGCCAAGCTGGCGGGGTGCAAACCATTCGCTTGCACGGCGACTGTCACCCCGGCAACATTTTGTGGACCCCCACTGACCGACCCGAGGGCGGGCCGCACTTTGTGGACCTCGACGACGCCCGCCAAGGCCCGGCGGTGCAAGACCTGTGGATGCTGCAAAGCGGCGAGCGCGCCGATCGAACACGGCAATTGGCGCAGTTGATCGATGGCTACGAATCCATGCGCGCCTTTGACCGGCGCGAACTGGCTTTGATTGAGCCCTTGCGCACCTTGCGCCTGATCCACTACAGCGCCTGGTTGGCGCGGCGGCGCGACGACCCCTCATTTGCGCTTCACTTCCCATGGTTCGACGGGCCGGACTACTGGCGCGGCCAAGTCAATATGCTGCAAGAACAAATGGAGGCCCTGCAAGACCCGCCCTTGATGGTTTGAGGGGCGCTCATGCGCTCCAAATTTGAGCGAACCCAACTGAAACCCTTGGCCACAGCACGGCATTCAAGGGTGATAGAGTGCACTGACCCCGGCGGATGCCGAACGTGAGATCAATCTCCAGGAGACAAAATGACACTGCCCTGCTACCCCCTTCGATGGTTTGCTGCTGCCATGTGGCTGGCAGCCGTTGGCTTCTGTGCCCCTTTGGCGGCACAAAATCAGCCCGCTTTCCCGAATAAGCCCATCACCATGGTGGTGCCTTTTCCGCCGGGTGGCGTGGCCGATATCGTGGCCCGACCTGTGGCCGAGGCCATGGCGCGCGATCTCGGCCAGCCCGTCGTGATCGAGAACAAGCCTGGTGCAGGTGGCGGCATCGGCATGGGACAAGTTGCCAAGTCCAAGCCCGATGGTTATACGGTGTTGATGGCTTTGTCATCCTTGAGTGTCATCCCCGAGGCCGATGCCTTGGTGGGCCGCCCCGCGATGTATGCCCACACCGATTTGCGCCCGATTGCCCGCTACACCGCCGACCCCACGGTGTTGGCCGTGCGCGCCGATGCGCCGTGGAAAACCGCCAAAGAATTTGTGGAAGACGCCCGCCGCCGTCCCAAGGCCATCAACTACGGCTCGTCGGGCAATTACGGCACCATGCATGTGCCCATGGAAATCTTGGCCCAAACCAGCGCCATCGCGCTCACCCATGTGCCCTTCACTGGCGCGGGTCCGGCGGTGCTGGCCTTGTTGGGTGGACAAATTGAGGCCGTCTCCACTGGGCCGGCCACCGTGTTGCAGCATGTCAAGGCCGGCAAGATCCGGGTGCTGGGCCACTGGGGCACGGGCAAGCTCGAATCCATGCCCGATGTTCCCAGCTTGAAAGACCAAGGCTTCAATGCCGAATACGCCCAGTGGTCAGGCCTGTTTGTGCCCGGTGGCACACCCGAAGCGGTGGTGCAACGCCTGCGCACCGCCGCGCGCATGGCCGCACAAGACACCAAGGCCCGCGAGGTCATCCACAATGCAGGCAGCCCGGTCCAGTTTTTGGACAGCGCGGATTTTGAAAAGTACGTGCAAGCCGATATCAAACGCATGAGCGATGTGGTTCGGCGCATGGGCAAATTAGAGTGAGAACACCGACCATGAAAAGTTTATTTCCCCGTTGCCGCAACCTGCTCACATTGGCGGCTGCGCTTGCCGTCAGCACCTGGGCGGTGGCCCAAAGCTATCCCCAGCGCCCGGTCAAAATCGTGGTGCCCTTTGCGACTGGCGGGCCGGCCGACAACTACGCGCGCTTCATCGCCCAGCGGTTGCAAGATGCAATGGGTCAGACCTTCGTGGTCGACAACAAACCTGGCGCGGGCTCGGTGATTGGCACCGATGTGGCGGCCAAAGCCCCGGCCGACGGCTACACCTTGTTGCTGATGTCGAATGCTTCCACGGTGAATGAAACCCTGATCCCCAACAAACCCTACAGCTTGCTGCGCGACTTTGTGGGGGTGGCCCCGATCAATTACTCCGATCTGGTGCTGGTGGCTTACCCCGGCACCGGCATGCAAAACGCGGCCGATTTGATCAAGCGCGCCCAGGCCCAACCGGGCAAGCTCAACTATGCATCTTCTGGGCCTGGCACGCCCTATCACATGGCTGGTGAGTTGTTCAAAAGCATGGCCAAAATTGACCTGGTGCACATCCCCTACAAAGGCAGCTCAGGGGCCCGCACCGACGTGCTGGGTGGCCAAGTGGATTTGATGTTCGATGCGGTGACCACCATGACCGAGCAGGTCAAAGCTGGCAAGGTGCGTGCGATTGCCACCACCGGGCGCCAGCGCTCCGAGGTGTTGCCCGACGTGCCCACCTTGTCCGAGGCGGGCGTGCCCGGTTACGAGGCCACCATTTGGGTCGGCTTGATGGCCCCCAAAGGCACCCCCAAGGACGTGGTCGATCGGCTGAATCAAGCCGTGTCCAAAATTGCGTCACAAGCTGATATTCGCCAGCAATGGGCCAAACAGGGCGCGGTACCCATGGTGATGAACCCCGCCGTGTTTGACAAGTACATCCAAGACGATGTGGCCAAATGGGCCCAGGTCATCCGCGCCGCCAACATCAAAATGGATTGAGGTCATGGTCACATTGCACATTTTGAGTGGGGGAGCGGCCCAAGGCTTGGTGCGCACCTTGGCCGATGATTTTGAATCGCAGCACGAGTTGCACTTGAGCGGTACCTTTGGCGCGGTTGGTGCCATGAAGCAAAAACTCACCGACGGTACGCCCTGTGACGTGCTCATCCTCACCCGGCCCATGGTGCAGGATTTGATTCAGCAAGGGTTGGCCATGGCGGACACAGCGCAAGACCTCGGCGTGGTCAAAACCGGCGTTGCCGTGCTGGCCGGTCAGCCCCCCGTGGCCGTGGCCACGCCCGATGCCTTGCGCCAGACTTTGCGCAAGGCCAGTGCCATTTACTTTCCCGATCCGCAACTGGCCACGGCGGGTATTCACTTCATGAAAGTGTTGCAAAAACTGGGTCTGGCCGATGAACTGGCCGACCGCTTGCGCCCCCACCCAAATGGCGCCACTGCCATGAAGGCCATGGGCCTGAGCAAAGACACCCAAGCCATTGGCTGTACCCAGGTGACCGAAATTTTGTCCACCCCCGGTGTGCAGTTGGTGGGCGACTTGCCCAAAGCGCATGAGCTGGCCACGGTGTACACCGCCGTGTTGGCCAAACGTGCACGACAAGTCGACATGGCCCAGGCCTTGATTGCCCACATGGCCAGCCCGGCACTGGCCGCGTTGCGCGCCGAGTTGGGTTTTTTGCCGGTGTGATGCAACTCACGTTTGGGACACCGGCCGTGGCAGACACCCCCGAATGGCCCAGGCATGATGCCTAAATGATTTAAACAAGCTCACCTAGGAGACTCAAAATGGAACATCAAACTTTGTCGATATGGCGTCGCGGCGCTGTGGCTGCGCTGGCCGCGCTTTTGTGTTGGGCCGCAGGCGCGCAAGACTTTCCTAACCGCCCGATCCGCTTGGTCGTCCCCCAGCCCCCGGGCGGCGGCACCGATATCTTGGCGCGCAACATGGCGCAAAGGCTCACCGAGGTTTTGCGCCAACCCACGGTGGTGGAAAACCGCGCGGGCGCGGGCTCCTTGGTGGGCACCGAATTTGTCGCCAAAGCCCCCGCCGACGGCCACACCTTGTTGATGGGCGGCATCTTCAACATGGTGATGAACAAGGCCTTGATCAAAAACCTGTCGTATGAACCCGCGCGCGACTTCATCCCCTTGGGCTATATCTCGGCTTACCCGTTTGTCATGCTGGCGCGCGCCGACTTGCCCGTCAACAACATGGCCGACTTGGTCAAGTACGGCAAAGAGCGCCCAGGCCGGCTCAGTTATGGCTCGGGTGGTGTGGGCACCTTGCAGCATGTGTGGGGCGCGGTGTTGCTCAGCAGTTTGGGCATTGAAGCTTTGCACGTGCCCTTCAAGGGCGCGGCCCCCGCTCACCAAGAGATGATGGGCGGGCGCTTGGACGTGATGTTTGACAACATGTCGGCCTCCAAACAATATGTGCAGTCGGGCAAGCTCAAAGGTTTGGTGGTTTCATCCGCTGCGCGCAGCCCGCACCTGGCCCAGGTGCCCACCGTCAACGAAACCGGCTTGACCCGCTTCGAGGGCGAGAGCTGGTTTGGTATTTTTGCCCCTGCCGGCACCCCGCCCGCCGTGGTGGCCAAATTGCGCGAGGCCATGGCCCAAATCAACCGCGAGCCCGAGTTCATCGCCCGCGTCGAGCGCGATGGTGGGCGACTGCTCAACATCGCACCGGGTCAACAACAAGCATTTTTGCAAGAAGAAATCGAGCGCTGGGTGGGCTCGGTTCAAAAATACAACGTCACCGCCGACTGAGTTGCTGCGAGCGCGCCAGCACCGCGCGTGGGCTGATGCGGGTCCACTTGGGTGTGCTTGTGCTTGTGCGTGAGCGTGTCGAGGTGCAGTTGCGGGCTGCCCTCAGGCCTGATTGCGCGCGGCGTGGCTGGCGCGGATTTGCTCGGCAAAGGCTGCCACCCAATCGTCGCGGCCTTGCTGGGTGGGGTTGCCCACCATGTGCTGCTCGGTGCGACGGGTGATTTCAGCATCACTCAAATCCAAGTCCAGCGGTTCTGAATAAGGCTGGGCAATGTGCCAAGGCGTGTCGGTATACACCTCGATGCGGTTGGCCTCGGGGTCGCGGAAATACAGCGACCACGAGTTGCCATGGTCCACGCACTGGATCAAGCCGGTGTCTTGGCGGGCGCGAACCCGCTGGTGCATCACCCGCAGGCCATCGAGTTGGGCCACCCAAAAAGAAATTTGTTGCAAGCCGTAACCCGGCCCATCGCCGGGGTGGCGGCCGCTTTCCATCACCAGCTGGTGGTGCGACTGCGCGTCACGGCTCAAAAACACCACTTTTTGCCCGCGCACATCGCCGCGGTCGGTGATCAAAAACCCCAGCACCTCGGTGTAAAACGCGGCCATGGTGTCGATGTCGCGAACAAACATGCCCATGTGGCGCAACTTCAGGTCAGGAATCATGGGGGCATCTCCAAGGGGGGTGAACGAACAGTGTGGGACTGCCCCAGTGGGGCGGGGCGATTTTGCCTGACCGCGGGGGCTTGGTGGGCTGAGCCCGCCCCGCTCATGGGCACGCCGCCCTTCGCCAGTCGCTGCGAACCAGATATGAGGCTGCGACTCGGGCATGCCTACCCAATTGGCTGATCTCAAATACTTTCGCGCACCAATAACTTGAGAACCCACATCTCATGGAAACCGACACGAGTGGGTGTGCGGGCTGACGACATTGGAGCGAAGCGACTGGGGGGCCTGCATACCCCGAGATGGCGGTTTTCGAGGGGGAGTTGAGGGCAACTCATATCCCTAGATGGCGGTTTGAAAGGGGGAAATAAAGCCAGCGCAAAGAGCGACAATGCGCGCCTATCACTACAAGGAACACCAAATGGACTTGGGACTCAAAGGAGAGCATGTTTTGATCACGGGTGGCAGCCAAGGCATTGGCTTTGCCTGCGCCCAGGCCTTTCTGGCGCAGGGTGCGCGGGTCACCTTGGTGGCGCGCAACACCGAGACTTTGGCCAAGGCCCGCGACCAACTCATCACGGCGGGCGCCAGCGCCGATCAGGTGCACACCGTGGCCGCCGACTTGCGCGATGCCAACGCCGCTTTGCAAGCGCTGGACCAGGCCGAGGCCAAAGCCGGGCCAGTTCAGGTGCTGGTCAACAGCGCAGGTGCGGCCCAGCGTGTGCCGGTGGACGACCTCACACCCCAGGCGTGGCACGATGCCATGCAAGCCAAGTTTTTCAGCTACGTGCACATGACCGACCCGTGCATCAAGCGCATGGGCCAGCGCGGCCAAGGGCGCATCGTCAACATCATTGGCAACGGCGGCAAAGTGGCCAGCCCCATTCACTTGGCCGGGGGCGCGGCCAATGCGGCATTGATGCTGGCCACCACCGGTTGGGCCAATGCCTATGCCAGGCGAGGTGTGCGGGTTAACGGCATCAACCCCGGCCAAACCTTCACCGGTCGCTTGCAAGGGCGCATGCAAGCCTTGGCCAAACAAGAAAACATCACCCCTGAACAAGCCCAACAGCGCCACACCGCTGATCTGCCCATGGGGCGCTTCTCTGAGCCCAGCGAAATCGCCAACATGGTGGTCTTTTTGTGCGCCGCCCAGTCCAGTTACGTCAATGGGGCCTTGGTCGCCATGGACGGTGCTCTCAATCCTGTGATTTGACCCAGAAACGCCATGCGCTTGTTCCATCAACAGACCCAACAACGACACAGCCGCCGCGCGACCACCCGCACGGGCAGCATCAACCTGGAGTGACCCCATGTCCAAAATTTTGGTCATCAACCCCAACAGCACCCAAGCCATCACCGACCACATCAGCTTGGCCTTGCAGCCCTATCGCTTTGAAGCTGGGCCCCAACTCGATTGCCAAACCCTGCGCAGCGGCCCGCCGGGCATTGAAAGCCAGGCGCACGTGGACAGCATCAGCGACAAGATGCTGAGCTGGTTGGCGGAAAACCCGTCTTATCGCGAGGTTGATGCTTGGGTGTTGGCCTGTTTTTCAGACCCCGGTTTGTTTGCCATGCGCGAGGTTTTGCCTTGCCCGGTGATCGGTTGTGCGGAAGCCTCCTACCACGCGGCCAGTGCGATGGCGGATAAGTTTGGCGTCATCTCCATCCTGGCGCGGGCTGTACCTCGCCACTTGCGCCAAATTCGCCTTCTTGGTTTGGACCACAAGTTGGCGCGTGACTTGCCCATCGAGGTGAATGTGGTCAATCTGGGTGACGAGTCGCTCACCTTTACCCGCATGCGCGATGTGGGCCAACGCTTGGTGCACGAGCACGGCGCGGGCGTGGTCATCATGGGTTGTGCCGGCATGGCGCGCTACCGCCAGCGTTTGGAAGATTTCTTAAAAGTGCCGGTCATTGACCCCACCCAGGCCGGTGTGGCCTTGGCCATGGGCCGGGTATTGGCCCAGCAAGCCTTGGGCTGAGGACGCGGTTGATCAAGGCCTCCAACATCGCCACCGGTTAAGCGAACGTCAGCGCACCGCCGTGCTGCGGTGCTCCAAGCGGCTGAGCAAGCGCACCACGGGCCACAGCAGCACCAAGTACATCAGCGCGGCCAGCACGATGGGGGTGGGGTTGTAGGTCAGGGCCTGCGCTTGGCGCGCGTTGTTGAGCAACTCGGGCAAGGCCACCACGCTGGCCAAGGCGGTGAGTTTGATCACCTCCAGCGTATTGCTGATCAACTCGGGCAGCACATTGCGCGTGGCTTGCGGGATGACCACATGCCACAGCGCTTGGGCGCGGTTCAAACCGGTGGAGCGAGCCGCCTCCATTTGGCCGCGAGGCACGCTCTCCAGCCCAGCGCGGAATACCTCGCCGTAGTAGCTCGAGGTGTTGAGCAAAAAGCCCAAGGCCACCGCGGCAAATTTGGGCAGGTCAATGCCCAAAAATGGGATGCCAAAGTAAATCAAGATCAGCAGCACCAGGGGCGGAAAGGCGCGGAAAAAATCCACATACACCACCGTGGTCCAGCGCAACCAGCGCGGGCCTTGGTTGCCGGCCAAGGCCACCGCCAAACCGCCGGCCAAGCCCAGGGGCACCACGGTGATCGACAGCAGCAGCGTCATCCACAGGCCTTGCAGCAAAAACGGCCACACCTTTTCGATGATGTCGAGGTTGAAAAAAACGTTGATCAGGTTGTCCATGGCTCAACGCTTCCAGGCGAAGCGCGTTTCAACCCAGCGCCCCAACACCACAAAGGGGATGAACAAAATCAAATAAGCCACTGCACCCATCACCAGCGGCGTGGCGTTGCCCGCTTCGCTCGAAGCGGACGATGACACATTCAGCAACTCGTGCAGCGCCACCACCGAGCCCAGCGCCGTGCCCTTGGTGATGGCAATCGTGCGATTGGTCAGCGGCGGTACCGTCATGCGCACCGCTTGCGGCAAGATCACATGGACCAAGGTTCCCCAAGAGCCCATGCCGGTGGAGCGGGCCGCTTCCCATTGCCCCTTGGGGATGGCCAGCATGCCGGCCCAAAAAATCTCTTCGGTGAACGCTGCCAGCACCAACGACAGCGCCAACCAGGTGGCGGTGAAGGCGCTCATCGACAACTCGATGTAGGGAAAGGCAAAAAACAACAAGATGATCACCACCAGCGGGGGCAGGGCGCGAAAGATATCGGCAAAGGCGATGATGAAGACGTTGATCAGCTTCACATGCTGGATGCGCAGCACCGCCAAGGCCAGGCCCAGCACCAAGCCGGTGGCAATGACGCACAGGCCCAGGCCAATGGTGAGCAGCATGCCGTCCAGAACGGGTGCGACATAGCGCGCGGCCACCTCGGCATTGAAAAAGCTGGCTATAAAACGGTCCATGGCGGACAGGGGCACGGAGCTGTTCATGCGCTCTAGCGTTGGCCCAGAGAGGCTAAAAATTCACGCAACCGCGGGTGCTGGGGCGTGTCAAAAATCGCCTGAGGGTTGCCCTCTTCGACGATGTGGCCTTGGTCCATGAACACCACATGGTCGGCTGCTGCGCGGGCAAAGCCCATTTCATGGCTGACCACCACCATGGTCATGCCCGATTCGCGCAGCTCGCGCATGACCTTCAACACGCTGCCCACCAACTCGGGGTCGAGCGCACTGGTGGGTTCGTCAAACAACAAAAT
>CAMDLJ010000064.1 GCA_945901665.1 Bordetella parapertussis
AACTCGACGGCAATGTCCCGTCAACACCGGGCATGGACCGCAAGGCAGCGATCAACTTTGCCCGTGTCGGGGCGCAAAAGTTGTGGGCTGGCACGGTCACCATCCATGCCAATGCCAAAACGGGCGCCCACCACCATGGACATTTGGAAAGCGTCATTTATGTGGTCAAGGGTCGTGCCCGCATGCGTTGGGGTGAGCACTTGGAGTTCACGGCAGAGGCTGGCCCGGGCGACTTTATTTATGTGCCGCCATATGTGCCGCACCAAGAAATCAATGCCAGCCCCACCGAGGTGCTCGAGTGCGTGTTGTGCCGCAGCGATGGCGAAGCGGTGGCCATCAATTTGGACATCGAGCCCGCCGAACCACCCGAGCAGGTGCTGTGGGTGGACCCGACCCATCCCCACGGCGGGGTTTGAGCGCAATCAAGGGCCGAGGGACCGCCACGTTAGCGCTTTGACGGCGAGCATCAGGCGGCCATCATCGCGATGACCGGGTTTTGCACAGTTTTCTCAGGGGTTGACCATCACCAATTTGCCCATCACCCGGCGCGAACCCATCAGGGCATAGGCTTCATGCAATTGGGCCATGGGCAGGGTGCGGTCGATCACGGGTTTGATTTTTCCTTGGGCGTACCACTGGGCCAGTTCGGCCATCATGGCGCGGTTGGCAGCAGCTTCGCGCTTGGCATAGTCACCCCAAAACACGCCCACCACCGATGCACCTTTGAGCAAGGTCAGGTTCAGGGGCAATGAGGGGATGGGGCCGGCGGCAAAGCCCACCACCAAATAGCGCCCGCGCCAGGCAATGGAGCGAAAGGCTGGTTCGGTGTATTCACCGCCGACGGGGTCGTAAATCACATCGGGCCCGCGGCCATCGGTCAGGGCTTTGATGCGTTCGCGCAGATTCTCTTTGGCGTAATTGATGCTGGCATCAGCGCCTTGGGCCAAGCACAGTTGGCATTTTTCATCGCTGGAGGCCGCGGCGATCACCCTTGCGCCCACCGCTTTGGCAATTTGTATGGCCGATGTGCCCACGCCTCCGGCGGCACCCAGCACCAGCACGGTCTCGCCGGAGCGCAATTGCGCGCGGTCGATCAAGGCGTGGTGCGAGGTGGCGTAAATCATGATGAATGCCGCCGCGTCCACCGCCGGGAAGTTGGCGGGCAAAGGCACACATTGATCGGCTTTGGCCACCGTGTGGGTGGCAAAGCCACCGGTGCCCGACAAGCAGGCCACGGCTTGTCCGACCTGCAAATGGCTCACGCCTTCGCCCAGGCTTTGCACCACGCCGGCCCATTCTGAGCCGGGCACAAATGGCAAGCTGGGCTTGAACTGGTATTTGTTTTGAACGATGAGCAAATCGGGAAAGTTCAGGCTGGCCGCCTGAATTTGCACCAATACCTCGCCCGGGCCTGGTGTGGGCGTGGGCAGTTCTTTCCAAATCAGTTGATCGACGCCAGTCGGGGTTTCGCAGAGCCAAGCATGCACGGTGCATCTCCTTTGTTGGGTCGGCCATTATGGCGCTGGAGCGGGTCATACAATCTGCGTTTCAAGGATGGGTGCGCATGAAAATTTTGATTTGCAACGACGATGGCTACCAAGCGCCCGGCATCGATGCCCTGTACCAGGCCATGCGCACTTTGGGTGAGGTGGAGGTGGTAGCCCCAGAGCACAACAACAGCGCCAAATCCAATGCACTGACTTTGTATGCCCCCTTATATGTGCGCGAGGCACCCAATGGCTTTCGCTATGTCAATGGCACGCCGGCTGACTGTGTACATATTGCGCTCACCGGCTTGTTGGGGTACACCCCTGATTTGGTGGTCTCGGGCATCAACAATGGGGCCAATATGGGGGATGACACCATTTATTCGGGCACCGTGGGTGCGGCCATGGAAGCCTACTTGATGGGTGTGCCTGCCTTGGCTTTTTCCCAGCATGAAAAGGGTTGGGCGCACATCGAGGATGCCGCACGCAAAGCCCGAGATTTGGTGGACGGACTGATTGCTGGTGGGCAGATGCAGGCCCCGCCTTGGTTGCTCAATGTCAATATCCCGAATCGGCCCTATGCGCAATTGGACCGGGTGCAGGTGTGTCGATTGGGGCGCCGACATGCCGCAGAGCGCGTCATCACCCAAGAAAGCCCGCGCGGAGAGACCATGTACTGGATCGGTGCCGCAGGCGCTGCCAAAGACGATGCCGAGGGCACCGATTTCCATGCCATGCACCAAGGCGTGGTCACGCTGACACCCTTGCAAATTGACTTGACGGATCACGCGCAATTGTCGGCATGGCAAACCCACTTGCGAGCGGTGGACCGGCCTGAATGAAACAGCGTCCCTCGTTTCCGGCCCGCATGCCTGCAGGCGATGCGCCTAAGGCTCGGGCGACACACAATGGCCCTTCGCCAAAAATGGGGCTGCCCAGCGCCAAACCAGCGCCTGGCCTCAAGCCCGAGCGCAGCCAGTCGGCTCCAGTGAACAACCAGCCTGCTGGTCTGGGTTTGGACTCGTCGGCAGTGCGCGCCAGCATGGTGCGAAAACTGGCTCAGTCGGGATTGAGCGACCCCCAGGTGTTGGCGGCCATGGGCCAAGTGCCACGCCATCAATTTGTGGATTCGGCTTTGGCCACCCAGGCCTACGAGGACACCAGTTTGCCCATTGGCCTGGGACAAACCATTTCCAAGCCCAGCGTGGTGGCACGCATGATTGAGTTGTTGCGCCAAGGGGCTTTGATGCAAGCCGATGGCCGCATGGGCCGGGTGCTCGAAATTGGTACCGGCTGCGGTTACCAAGCGGCGGTACTGAGCTGCGTGGCCAAAGAGGTCTACAGCATTGAGCGTTTGCGCGGTTTGCACGACAAGGCCCGTGACAACCTGCGCCCATTGCGATTACCCAACCTGCACTTGTTGTTTGGCGATGGGATGCTGGGCTACCCCAAAGGAGCACCCTATGCCGCCATCATCGCCGCGGCTGGGGGTGAAGCCGTGCCATCGGCCTGGATGGACCAACTCGCAGTCGGGGGACGGGTGATTGCGCCCACGCTCATGGCCAATGGCCAACAGGCCTTGGTGGTGATTGATAAAACCCCCCAGGGTTTAAAGCAGCAGCAATTCGAGGCTGTGCATTTTGTCCCCCTAAAATCGGGAATCGCTTGATGAGAGGTGGGACAAATTTCATGCTGCGTAGCTTGAGCCTGTGGGTTGTGGGGGTGCTGCTGGCCATTGGCATGGTGGGTTGTGCCACGCGATCTGGCTTTCCAGCGCCAGTTGAAGACCGGGGCAGCAGTGCCAGGCGGCTTCCTCCACCGCCGCCTCCCAGCCCGGCCTCAGCCAGCCGTCCTGCGGCACGCCCTGATCCGCAAAACTTGCCCGGTTACGAAAACATGGGTAAGCCTGGGTTTTACACCGTCAAACCGGGGGACACCTTGATCCGCATCGGTTTGGATGCAGGCCAGAACTGGCGCGATTTGGTGCGCTGGAACAAGATCGAAAACCCCAATTTGCTCGAGGTCGGGCAGGTGTTGCGCATCGTCTCACCAGACCAAACGCCAGCCCCCGACGCGGTGGTGATCAAAGCTGTCACACCGCCCACCACGGTCAATGTTTCTGGACCCGACACCAAGGTGGCCACTGCGCCGCCCACCCCAACTCTTGCATCGGCCGGCATGGCCGCAGGAACACCTGCTCCTGTAGCCCCTGCCATGGTTGCCGAAAGTGAAGGCCTGGCCTTTATCTGGCCACACAACGGCGCAATCATGGCCGGTTTTGATGAGGCCAAAAACAAGGGCTTGGATGTGGCCGGCAAGGCAGGCGACCCCGTTTTGGCCGCTGCCGACGGTAAGGTGGTGTACGCCGGGTCAGGGTTGCGCGGTTATGGCAACTTGGTGATCATCAAGCACAACAATACTTTTTTAAGCGCCTATGCGCACAACCAAGCTTTGTTGGTGCGCGAGGACCAGGCGGTCAAGCGCGGCCAAACCATTGCCCAAATGGGCAACAGCGATGCCGATCAGGTGAAGCTGCATTTTGAAATTCGCCGTCTGGGCAAGCCGGTAGACCCGGTTAAATTTTTGCCCCCCCGTTAACGCCAGCGTGAGCCCCAAACCCTTGCCCGAACTCGACATCGAGTCGCTCGATCACGATGCACAAGGTGTCGGCCACAGCGCCGAGGGCAAAGTGGTGTTTGTCGAGGGTGCGCTGCCGGGCGAGCGGGTGAGCGCCATCATCCACCGCAGTAAAAACCAGTGGGAGCAGGGCACTTTGCAGGCGGTGTTGCATGAAAGCGCGCAACGGGTGCAACCTGGATGCCCGCATTTTGGCTTGCATGCGGGCGCCTGCGGGGGTTGCAAGATGCAGCACTTGCACCCCATGGCCCAGTTGGCTGTTAAACAAAGGGTGATGGAAGACAACTTGTGGCATTTGGGCAAGGTCAAGCCCGAGCGCGTCTTGCGCCCCATTCAAGGCCCTGATTGGGGTTATCGCATGCGGGCGCGCCTGTCGGTGCGCTGGGTGCAAAAAAAAGGCGTGGTGTTGGTTGGGTTTCACGAACGCAAAAGCCGCTATGTGGCGGACATGCAGGTCTGCCCCGTGCTTCCGCCCCATGTCAGTGCTTTGTTGCTGCCGCTGCGCGAACTCTTGGGCGGCATGCAAGCGCGCAACACCTGCCCCCAAATTGAACTGGCCGGCGGCGACCGCACCACGGCCTTGGTGCTGCGCCATTTGGAGCCCTTGAGTCCCAGCGACTTGCAGGCCTTGCGCGACTTTGCCCAAAAACATGCCGTGGAGTGGTGGTTGCAACCCAAGGGCCCGGATACAGCGCACCGCTTGGACAACGCTGATTCAGATTTGTTTTATGCCCTGCCTGAATTTGGCATTGCACTGCCCTTCAAACCCACCGACTTCACCCAGGTCAACCCCCGCATCAACCGCGTCTTGGTGCAGCAGGCTTTGCAGTTATTGGATGTTCAAAGCAGCGAGCGGGTGATCGATTGGTTTTGTGGTTTGGGCAATTTCACCTTGCCCTTGGCCACCCAAGCCGCTGAGGTTGTGGGTGTGGAGGGCAGCGCTGCCTTGGTGCAACGCGCCAGCCAAAACTTGGACTTGCAACACACCCGCTTGGCACCAACCCGCTTTGTGGCGCGCAATTTGTTTGAGATGACTGCGCAGACCTTGGTGCAAGATGGTGTGGCCGACAAATGGCTGATGGACCCGCCCCGAGAAGGGGCGTTTGCCTTGACCAAAGCCTTGGTCGATGCCTGTCAAGATCCCAGCGCATATCCAGCCTGGCAACCGCCCCAGCGGATTGTGTATGTCAGCTGCAACCCAGCCACCCTGGCGCGTGACGCGGGCTTGTTGGTGAATGTGGCTGGGTACCGCTGCTCGGCAGCGGGTGTGGTCAATATGTTCCCGCACACCGCCCATGTGGAGAGCATGGCGGTGTTTGACAGAATTCTGGCGACCCCATGACAAAAGGCCCCGAAGGGCCTTTTGTGTGGGAAAGCCAAAATGAATTGGCTGTGGACGCAAGCTCAATCGCGCTCGCCACCCATGATGCCCAGCAGGGCCAACAAGCCTTGGAAGACGTTCATGATGTCCATGTACAAGGCCAAGGTGGCGCTGATGTAGTTGGTTTCACCGCCGTCAATGATTTGCTTGATGTCATACAACATGTAAGCACTGAAGATGCCGATCGCCAACATGGAGATGGCCATCATGCCAGCCGATGAACCGACAAACACATTGATGATGCTGCCCACCATCAGAACGATGGCGCCAACGAAAAGCCATTTACCCATGCCGCTCAAGTCGCGCTTGATCACGGTGGACAGGCTGGCCATGAGAAAGAACACGCCGGCGGTGCCGCCAAAAGCGGTCATGATCAGCTCGGCCCCATTTTTAAAGCCCAGGACCATGGCGATCATGCGCGAAAGCATGATGCCCATGAAGAAAGTAAAGGCCAACAAGACCGGCACGCCTTTGGCCGTGTCTTTGGTTTTTTGGATGGCGTAAATAAAACCAAATGCGCCCACCAAGAAAACCACCAAGCCCACTCCTCCCGACATGGCCCGGCTCAAGCCCGTGACCACACCCAACCAAGCACCCAGAACGGTGGGCACCATGCTCAGCGCCAACAACCAGTAGGTGTTGCGCAACACACGGTTGCGCTCTGCCGGTGTGGTGGTGACGTAGTGGTAATCCATGTTTTGGTATGAATCGCTCATGACACAGTCTCCAAAGTTACTCTGCACATGCAGATGGCGTTATTCTAGTTGGATTCAAGGGTTTGCTTTAAATAAGCCCAAGCCGTGTGGGTTTATGGCGGCCCGCACGGGTTCGCATGTGTTGGGCGGATGTTTACCCCCGTCCAGGTAGCGGTTTGATAAGATCGTTGTCATGAAAAACAAACCCACCCTAGAACTGTCCGATCTGCAACGCATGGCTGCGGCAGCCCAAGCAGAAGCCATGAAAAACCAATGGGCCGTGTCCTTTGCCATCGTCGACGATGGCGGGCATTTGCTGTGGTTTCAACGCATGGACGGCGCGGCACCCAGCACTTCTTATATGGCTCCCGCCAAGGCCAACACAGCCGCATTGGGGCGGCGTGAAAGCCGGATTTACGAAGAGATGATCAATGGCGGGCGTTATGCTTTTTTAAGTGCACCGAACCAGCAAGGCCTGCTGGAAGGTGGTGTGCCCATCATCAAAGACGGGCAAGTGATTGGTGCGGTGGGTGTCAGTGGTGTGAAATCCCAAGACGACGCGCAAATTGCCCGGGCCGCGATCGCCGCTTTGGGTTGAAGTCCCGCACCTGCCTGGGGGGCCATGAGTGCTGGTTGATCCGACCCAAATCCGGCCCAAAGCACTGCAGACCAAGCGCTAATAAGTCAGCCGCTCAGGCCTGACTTCTTGCAAGATGGTGGTGGCAATTTCTTCAATGCTTTTGGTGGTGGTGGACAGCCAGCGAATGCCTTCTCGGCGCATCATGGCCTCGGCTTGGCTGACCTCGTAGCGGCAATTTTCCAAGCTGGCGTAACGTGAGTTGGGCCGACGCTCATTGCGCACCTCGCTCAACCGCTCGGGGAGAATGCTCAGGCCAAACACCTTTTTGCGGAAAGCTTGCGCCGCAGAGGGGAATTGCTGGCGCTCGAAATCCTCTGGAATCAGTGGGTAGTTGGCCGCCTTGATGCCGTATTGCATGGCCAAGTACAGGCTGGTGGGCGTTTTACCGCTGCGGCTCACGCCCACCAAGATCACATCGGCCTTGTCCAAATCGCGGCTGAGTTGGCCATCGTCATGGGACAGGCTGAAGTTGATGGCCTCTATGCGGTCATGGTAGGCCTGGCTTTTGCTCACATCCGAAAAACGCCCAACCCGGTGGTTGGAGGTGATGCCCAGCTCAGCCTCGAGTGGGTTGACAAAGGTTCCAAACATATCCAGCAACAAAGCTTTGATGCCGTTTCGAATCACGCCCAAAACTTCTTCATCAACCAAGGTGGTGAACACAATGGGGCGGCGCCCTTCGAGTTCGGCAGTGTGGTTGATTTGGCGCACCGCTTGGTGCGCCTTGTCCACGGTGTCCACAAACGGCAAGCGCACATGGCGGGGCTTGACTTCAAACTGGGCCAAGATGGCGTTGCCAAAGGTTTCGGCGGTGATGCCAGTGCCATCAGAGACAAAAAAGACCGTGGGGTTGGGCATGGGTGCTTTCAATAGGGCAGTGCCCAGACGCGGGCCTACAATCTGTCCATTATCCAAATTTATCCATGACAAGCTGGCTCTGCTCCCTCAAAAAAACACAACTCTGCTGTGTGGAACCGCTTGCACATGGGCCAGCCTGGCCTGAACTTCGGCCCCAGCTTGGCGCACCACCGGTTTTAACTTCCGGAGCTCTCCCATGTCTGCCCTTTTCAGCCCGACCGCCTTGGTCGTACCGTTTGAAAACCTGAGAATGACCGATGTCGAGGCCGTTGGCGGTAAAAACGCCAGCCTCGGCGAGATGATTTCCCAACTCCCCTCTGGTGTCCGCGTGCCCACCGGGTTCGCCACCACGGCCCACGCATTTCGTCAGTTTTTGAACCACGAAGGGTTGGACGCCCGCATTGCCCAGCGCTTGGCCAGCTTGGACACCGAAGATGTGCGCGCCTTGGCCCTGGCTGGCGCTGAAATTCGCCAATGGTTGATGGGTCAGCCCTTCCCGGCCGATTTGGAAGCCGACATCCGTGCCGCCCATGCGGTTTTGTGTGCGGGCCAACCGCAAGCTTCATTGGCGGTCCGTTCTTCGGCGACGGCGGAGGACTTGCCTGACGCTTCTTTTGCCGGTCAACAAGAAACATTCCTCAATGTGACTGGCATCGAGGCTGTGTTGTTCAAAATGCGCGAGGTCTTTGCCTCGCTCTACAACGACCGCGCCATCAGTTACCGCGTGCACAAGGGCTTTGCCCATGCCGATGTGGCCTTGTCTGCCGGGGTTCAGCGCATGGTGCGCTCGGACTTGGGGGCCGCTGGGGTGATGTTCACCATCGATACCGAAACTGGCTTTGACCAAGTGGTGTTCATCACCTCGAGCTATGGCCTGGGTGAGACGGTGGTGCAAGGCGCGGTCAATCCAGACGAGTTTTATGTCCATAAGCCCATGCTCAAGGCTGGGCATAAAGCCGTGATTCGGCGCAGCCTGGGTTCCAAATTGATTCAAATGGTGTTTGCCACCCCTGAGCAGCGCGCCCAGGGCGACAAATTGGTGCACACCGAGGAGGTGCCCACCGAGATGCGCAACCGCTACTCATTGACCGACGATGAAGTGCAGCAGTTGGCGGCTTATGCCATGGTCATTGAAGCCCACTATGGCCGTGCGATGGACATTGAATGGGGCAAGGACGGCGTGGACGGGCAACTTTACATTTTGCAAGCCCGCCCTGAGACCGTGAAAAGCCAGCAAAAAGACCAGGTCGAGCACCGCTTTAAGCTCAAAGCCACGGGCACGGTTTTGGCCCAAGGCCGTGCCATCGGCCAAAAAATTGGTGCGGGCCCGGTGCGCTTGGTCAACCACATCGACCAAATGGACCTGGTCCAAGCAGGGGACGTGTTGGTCACCGACATGACCGACCCCAATTGGGAACCGGTGATGAAGCGCGCCAGTGCCATCGTCACCAACCGTGGTGGGCGCACCTGCCACGCGGCGATCATCGCGCGCGAGTTGGGTATCCCCGCGGTGGTGGGTTGTGGCGACGCGACCGATCACCTCAAATCAGATCAGCTGGTCACCGTGAGTTGCGCTCAGGGAGACACAGGCTTTATTTACGATGGCTTGCTGCCCACCGAGGTGAGTGAGGTCGCGCGCGGCACCATGCCCGAGATCGCCACCAAAATCATGATGAATGTGGGCAACCCGCAATTGGCGTTTGATTTTTGCCAGTTGCCCAACCAAGGGGTGGGGCTGGCCCGCTTGGAGTTCATCATCAACAACAACATCGGCATCCACCCCAAGGCCATCTTGGATTACCCCAATGTCGACTCTGACTTGAAAAAAGCGGTGGAGTCTGTGGCCCGTGGGCATGCTTCGCCCCGTGCCTTTTATGTGGACAAAGTGGCCGAGGGCGTGGCCACGATTGCCGCGGCATTTTGGCCCAAGCCGGTGATTGTTCGTTTGTCCGACTTCAAGTCCAACGAGTACCGCAAACTCATCGGGGGCAGCCGCTATGAGCCCGAAGAGGAAAACCCCATGCTGGGTTTTCGCGGTGCAGCGCGCTACCTCAGTGCAGACTTTGGCCCGGCCTTTGCCATGGAGTGCGAAGCCTTGCGCCGGGTGCGTTTGGACATGGGCTTGCGCAATGTGCAAGTCATGGTGCCTTTTGTGCGCACCTTGGGGCAGGCCGAACGGGTCACCCAGTTGTTGGCTCAGCATGGCTTGCAGAGCGGGCAAGATGATCTAAAGCTGATCATGATGTGCGAAGTGCCCAGCAACGCCATTTTGGCGGCCGACTTTTTGCAATTTTTTGACGGTTTCTCGATTGGCTCCAACGACCTGACCCAACTCACTTTGGGCTTGGATCGCGATTCGGGTTTGGAATTGCTGGCCGCCGACTTTGATGAACGTGACCCGGCGGTCTTGGCCATGCTCGAGCGTGCCATCGATGCCTGCCATGCGGCCGGTAAATACGTGGGCATCTGCGGCCAGGGCCCCAGCGACCATGCCGACTTTGCCCTGTGGTTGGCCCAAAAAGGGATCAGCTCCATCTCGCTCAACCCCGATAGCGTGATTCAAACTTGGAAATCCTTGGCGGCACCAA
>CAMDLJ010000065.1 GCA_945901665.1 Bordetella parapertussis
AAGCCCGCCGATTTGAACGGCACCAAAATGCGCATGCCCCCTGGCGCATCGTTCCAAGTATTGGCCAAGGCACTGGGCGCGACACCCGTGGCCATGCCCATCACCGAGGTCTATTTGGGACTGAAAACCGGTCAAATCGACGCCCAAGACAACCCCACCAACATGACACGCGATTGGAAATTCCACGAAGTGACCAAGCAAGTGGTGCTGACCAAACATTTGGTGCAACCGGTGTTCATTGCCATGGCCAAGCCCGCGTTTGACAAGCTCACGCCTGCACAACAATCTGAACTCAGGGCAGCTGCGCGCGAGGCCTCTGAGATGCAAATTGCCAAAACGCTTCAAGACGAAAAATCTGCGCTGGACACCTTTCGCGCTGCCAACGTGCGCATCAGCGAACCCGATGCCAGCCTGTTTCGCACCACCGTGTTCAAAGAGTATGAAGCCAGTGGCATGACCGCCAAATGGAAGCCAGGCTTGATGGCCCGCATCCAGGCCATCAAGTGAGCGTGTCGACACCACTGCACTGAACGCATTGCCACCCATGGGTATCGCAGCCATTCGGCAAAAATTTCAAGTCTTCAGCCGGTATGCTGAATGGCTGACGGTATCCATGTTCATTGGCATTTTTGTGCTGTTTGTGATTTCTGTTTTCCAGCGCTATGTGTTGGTTCAGCCGGTCAATTGGGTGGACGAATCCATTTTGATTTTGTTTTTGTGGTCTACCTTTTTGACCGAGGCGCTGGTGCTGGGTGAACGCGAGCAAGTCACCTTCGATGTGGTGTGGGACCAATGCGGACCCAGCGGGCGACGCGTCATCGGTCTGACGGCGTCTGTTTTGATTGTGCTGTTGTTCACGCTGTCGGCACCCACCATTGGGGGTTACGTGGCTTTTTTGTGGCGCGAAAAAACCAATGCGCTGGAGTGGCGCTTGGATTATGTCTACACCTGCTTTGTCATTTATTGGTTGGCTGTGATTGTTCGCGCCGCCAATCGGTTCTTGTGGCTTTGCTCTGATCAATGGCCCGAACATGTCAAGGACCAAAAAGCAGATGAAAAAACCAATGTGTTGGGTTGATTTTTCAGTGAGCGTCGCATGAGCACCGCTCTGATCGCCATGGGCATCGTGATCCTGGTCTGTGCACTGCTGCGGTTTTCCATCGTGTTGATGATGTTCAGCAGCGGGATTGTGTATCTCTGGCTCAAAGGTCAAGACATCGGCTTGATCGTCGACCAAACCCTGAACTCCATGTTCAGCATGTATGTGCTGCTGGCGGTTCCCATGTTCATTTTTGCCGGCAATGTGATGAACGCCTCCACGGTCAGCGAGCGCATTTGGAGCGCAGCCGATGTGGTGGTGGGCCGACTGCGCGGTGGCATGGGTCACATCACCGTGTTGATGAATGTGGTCATGTCCAGCATGAGCGGCAGCGCCATCAGCGATGCGGCCGGTCCCGGCATGGTGTCCATCCGCATGATGGAAAAAGTGGGGCAATACCCCAGGGGGTTGGCGGTGGCCATTGCGGCGGCCGCATCTTGTTTGGGGCCCATCATTCCGCCGTCCATTCCCATGGTGATTTACGCCCTGATCAGCACGGCTTCGCTGGGGGCTTTGTTTTTGGCCGGTGTGGTGCCGGGGCTGCTGATGGCGGCCTGCTTGATGCTGTGGATCGCGATGATCGCGCGCCAACGCAACCTGCCCTTTGGCCAAAAAATATCCTTGTCCCAATTGCCTTTGGTGCTTTGGCGCGCCGCCTTACCGTTGACATTGCCGGTGATGCTGTTGGGTGGCATTTGGTCGGGCGTTTTCAGCCCCACTGAATCGGCGGCCATGGCAGGTTTGTGGGCCATCGTGATTGGCGCGTTCATTTATCGCAACCTGGGCTTGAAAGCTTTGATCGCTATTTTCGCCGTGTCAGCGCGCCAATCGGCCGTGGTGATGATGCTCATCGCCAGCTCCTTCATCGTCAATTACGCCATCACCTCGGAGCAAGTGGCGGTGCAACTGGCCGCCTACATTGCCAGCTTGAACCTCTCGGCCATTGTGTTCATGCTGCTGGTGAATGTGATGTTTTTGATCTTGGGCACGGTGCTCGATGGCGCGGTGATGCTGCTGGTGTTTGTCCCCGTCTTGCTGCCCACCGTCAACGCCTTGGGCATTGATTTGGTGCAGTTTGGCGTGGTGGTGATCCTCAACTTCATGATTGCCATGATCACCCCGCCCTATGGTTTGATTTTGTTTGTGCTGGGCTCGCTCACCGGCGTGCCCATGAAAGAGATCAACCGCGAGATATGGCAGTTTTGCATCCCCTTGAGCGCGGTGATGTTCTTGATGATCTTCTTTCCTGCCATCACGCTGTGGTTGCCGCGCCAGTTTGGCTATCTCGGCTGATCAGACCACTTCCGACTTGACATGAACATATCCCTCACCGCTTTTGTCACAGGCGCCGCCCAAGGCATTGGTTTGGCGATTGCCAAACGCCTGGCCCAAGATGGTTTTCACGTGGTGGCCATGGATCGCCAAGCCGATGTGCTGGCAGCCGCTTTGCAGCCTTTGCAAGCCCAAGGTCTGCGCCTGAGTGCGGCCGTTGTGGATGTGTGCGATCGCGCCAGTGTGCACCAAGCCTTGGAGGCACACGCGCGGGTGGACGTCATGGTGTGCGCGGCTGGCATTTACAACGATGCGCGTTTTTTAGAGCTGACCGAGCAAGCCTTCACCCAAATGCTGCAAGTCAATGTGGTGGGCACCTTTATCCCAGCGCAAGAAGCGGCACGGCGCATGACAGCAGGTGGGCGCATCGTCACCATTTCTTCGCGCGGCGCTTTGGGCGGCACACGCTTTGCCCACTATGTCGCTTCCAAATCGGCGGTGGTTGGGCTGACGCGGGCCATGGCGATGGAGTTGCGCGATAAAGAAATTGCCGTGAACTCGGTCGCACCAGGGTTCACCGATACGCCCATGACACGCTCTGCGCCACCCGAGATGTTTGCGCAATGGGAAGCTTTGGAGCCACGCGGAAAAGCCGCATCGCCCGATGAAATCGCGCATGCGGTGTCTTTTTTGGCGTCTCCACAAACCCACTTCATCACCGGTCAAACCTTGTTCGTTGACGGTGGCAAATCGCTGGGTGGGTTGAGCATCTGAAACCCTGGCGCTGTATCAAAGCCCAGGGTTCAGATGGTTCAAGGGGCCTGCACTGGCGCAAAGCCTGCGCCAGCTTTTCAGCCCTTTAGGCGGGGATCAGCAGCAGGGCGCAGGCGCGTGCGGCCTCTGGGCTCAGGTCTTGACCGCCAGCCACTTTGCCCCAGCCGCCTTTTTCAATCAAGTTGCTGCGTGACCATTCATCGGTTTTCTTCAACTCCACCATATTGGCTGCGTATTTACCGTCTTGCTTAAAGGCAAGAGCACACACGGGGGCCATGGCTGCAGTCAATGCCGTGGCCACTTTGACACTGGTGATTGCGTCTGATTGGCTGGCGGTGTGCCAACCGGAAAAGCTAAACCCCACCACCGACAAAATCACTGCGCCAGCGACAGCACCCCACAAAACGGGCTCGGTTTGAGCAGGCCATTGAATCATGTGAACTTTCTTGAATGAGCGGAAAACACTTCCGAGGTGGGTGAACCTAATGTACGCCTGTGCGCCAAGCCCTGGGGTTTATTTATCGGTTTTATTCCATCCATGGGCCCCCGATTCGCCAGTGTTTGTGCTAAGTTGAAAGGGCCCTCCCATGAATGCCCACTTGACAAACACCATGCCCGCTTCAAACAGCACCCCTGCACCCCCACTCACCCACGATGAGCAGCATTTGTTGCACAGTTTGCGAAAGCATCGGCAAACCCATCGGCGCATCCAGCAACCGGTAACCGCACCGATGCCTGAAGGCCCAGCGCCCCTGACATGGGGGCAAAAAGTTGCAGACCAAGTAGCGGCCACGGTCGGGTCTTGGCGCTTCATCATCATGCAAAGCACTTTGATCGTGCTGTGGATCAGCTGGAACACACAAACCGCTGCGCCCTGGGACCCCTACCCCTTCATCTTGCTCAACTTGATGCTGTCATTCCAAGCCGCCTACACGGCGCCTGCCATCATGATGAGCCAAAACCGATTGGCCGAAACCGACCGACGGCGTGCTGACAACGACTACGAGATCAACGTCAAGGCTGAGTTGGAGATCGAGTTGTTGCACGAAAAAGTGGATTTGCTCCGCGAACAAGAGCTCAAGGCCTTGGCAGACGCTGTGCACCGCTTGTCCAAACAAATCGAAACCCTGGTGGCTGCAGGCAAAAGTGAAGGGCTATTTCGCACCGGGTAATTTGCCGCCACTCTTCACGCACTCGTCGATGGTTTTGAACTCGGTGAATTTTTTCGTGCGCTCATAGCTGGGGCTGGTTTTGTCGTGGCAAATGCCCGCGTCCGACTTTTTCACCACCGGTTCTGCGGCGGCAGCCGTTTTGGCCGGCAAGGTGCCGCCACTCTTCACGCACTCATCCACGGTTTTGAACGCGGTGAACTTTTTGGTGTTGCCATAGCTGGCACTGGTTTTGTCGTGGCAAATACCCGTGTCCGATTTTTTGACCGCAGGCTCTGCGGCTTCTTTGGGGTCGGCGGCCTGGGCCAAGCCCAGGCCCAAGCCAAAAAGAAGGGGCGCCAAAAATAGAAAAATTGTTTTTCTCATGTACAGCTCCTGGGGATGAAAAATCGCGCGGTGACCGGTGGAAAAAAAAGTTGTTCGGTTCACAGCCGGGTGACTTTGGCCTGCAACAAAGCGCTTTGCCCACGGCCAATGGCGTCCAAGCAGCGTTGGATGGCAGCAGGGACATCGGCGGGATCACTGACCCACTCACCATGACCACCAGCCGCTTGGGCCACCATGGCGAAATTCATGTCCGGTGCCAAATGCGCTTCATAGGCTTGGGTGGCTTTGGCCACCCCTTCTGGGAATACACGCAAGGTGGCCTCTTTGACCGCTGCCCAACCACCGTTATCGAGCACGATGGTGAACACGGGCAAGCCATATTGTTTGGACACCGCCATGCTCGATTGCGGGTTGCCAAAGTAAAACGAGCCATCACCAGAAAAAGCCACCACGCATTTTTGGGGCTGGGCCAGCTTGATACCCAATGCCATGCCTGCGGAAAAGCCCAAACCGCCGCCGGCCAAGCCGACATGCGAGCCTGGCACCGTGCGCGGCACTTGCATCGCTACCACGGGGGCGTTGCGGATGGCTTCGTTGAGCACGATGGCGTCCGCAGGGAGGGCGCTGGCCACCGCCGCACACAAAAAGTGGGGGTTGATTTGCCCCACTTGCCCTGGATCCGTGGCCAATTGGGTGGCGCGTTGCTGGCGCTGTTGGGCTTCCTGACCCAAGCCAGCCACCCGGGCTTGGGCTGCCTGGGTGAAAGAAGGGTTCAGGCGCTGCTGCAAGCGCGCCAAAATTTGCGCCAGGATGCGGCCGCTGTCGCCAGGCATTTTCAAGTGGCGCGGAAAACTCCACATGGGGTAGCTGCGCTTGTCGATGTCGACGTCAATGTGGGCCCACCAGGTATCGGGGTTAACCGGCGTATCTCGCGGTATCCACGGCACATCCACATCCACCATCAAACCCACGTCGGCTTGGGCCACATGGGCGCCGGGCACAAATCCACCAAAGCACGGCGAGTCGTGGGGGATGTTGAGGTCCACAGCACTGCACTCAATCACACGAATACCGGCCAACCGGGCCAAAGCATCCAGGGTGGCCACCGTGTCAGGGTTGCGCCCGCTGTAGGAGGTGATGATCAAGGGATGGCGTGCCGCCAATAAACGATCCACCACCTGCTCGACAGCGTCGGGGTCGGTGCCCAAAGCGGGGGTCGGGCCATAGGTCTGAGCCGGAAAATGATGCAGCTGTTCATCGCGCCAGTGTTGGGTCAAGGTTTCTCTGGCAAAGGTCAAATACACCGGCCCCTTGGGATCGCTTTGCATCACGCTGTGGGCGCGGCGCAAGGCTTCATTGGCAATCACCCCAGACGGCAGGTTGTAGTCCCATTTGACATATTGGCGCACCAAGCCGCCTTGGTCATACGGCTCTTGCACAAAATTGACAAAGGTATCGCGGGTACCGGGCAATTCACCGTGCGATGTATATGGCGCCCTGCCCGCCATCAGCATGAGGGGCAAGCGGGCTTTGGAAATGTTGTGGATGGCCATGGTGGCATTGGCCGTTCCCGCATCCACATGAACCAATACCCCTTGGCCCCGGCCTGTGGCCAAGGCATAACCCGCGGCCATGTGCACCGCGGTGTTTTCGTGCGGGCACAAAACGGTTTTGGGAAAGGCCTGTCCCCGTTGGCGCCAACGCGCCATCTCTTCAATCAGGGGGGCATGGTCGGTGCCCAGGTTGCAAAACAAATAATCCAACCCCAGTTCATTGAAGCCTTGCAGCAAATGGTGGGCTGTGGTGTGCTCGGGGGCCTGATCCATGGTCATGGGTGGGGTCCCCATGGGGCAGCCATCATGAGTTTGTTCTCTTGCTTCAAGATCATGGGGCGCAGTTTTCCCGCAAATGCCATGAAGGCTTGATCGGCAAAAACACCCGCCCAAAAAGCACGGCGATCGGCATCGTCTTCAAACTTCCACACGTGAATGATCTCGTTCAAAGCACCCACATCGCCGGTGAAATACCCAATTAATTTTTTAGGGTGCTTGTCCAACGCAGCCCAACCTTCTGAGCCGTACAAAGACACCACCTCTGACATCTTGCCAACCACCACGGAATAGGTTCTCAACTCATACAAAGCCATGACTTTTCTCCTGTTGAATGTGATTTCATCTTACCAAACGGGGGTTGCCAATTCTGCGGTGATTTCCCCTTGAATACCCTGAGCAGATCCCTCACAGGGGTTCGATGCCGGTGCGCGAAACCTCGCCCCACACATCGGCTTGTTGGCACATCTGCACCCAACGCTGGGCCAGGCCCAGCCGTGGGCTTTGAACGTCCATGGCCAGTGCGTACATGGTTTGGTGCGCAATGGCCGGGGGCAAGGACCCCACAAAGGCCACACCCCGTTGGGCAAATGTGAGGATTTCGCTGATGGCCCCCATGGCCATGGCACCTTGGGACGCCCCCGCTTGCGACAAGGCAATCAGCATGGCCTCACCGTTGTCAAATCGATGCACTTTGCTGCGCACTTCGTCCCATATTCCCATCGAGGTGAGCAAGCCATGGATGTACTGCCCCGATGAGGCATGGGTGTAGAAGATGGCCGAGGCCCTGCGAACTGCGCTTTGCCAAGCCTCGAGCGTCAAGATATCTGGCGCCACTTGCCCCTGCACCACAGCCACCCCCACCCCGACCTGCGCCAATGGCTGGTGCGTGCCCACCAGTCCCAGCGCGGCGGCATGCACCAGCACAGGGGCAGGCGCAATCCAGACATCGGCACGCCAACCATCGCGCAGTTTGGCCATCAGTTCAGGTGCGGTGTTCCAGCACAAGGCCACCTGCCAGTCGCAGGTCTGCTCAAAACGATGACTGACCTTTTTCAGTGCCACTTCTAGCGCAGCCACACTGAAGACGGTGATCACCTGGCCCAATGCCAGCTTTTCCGCCGAGGGTCGGAGGTTGGCGGGATGGTCTGGATACAAGGGATTCAAAAGGGCTGGGCGGTGTGATCACAAGCACCCCCAAGGGGCAAGCCAAGTGTGCGCTGACCAGGGCTGGGGCTGCGAAGTCAAAGGATGGCACAAGCATAGCAGTCTGCCCATGCATCTCTGGCATCATGCCTTCCATGGCGCACATCACCACCTTGACCCTCAATCCCAGTGTGGATGTGCTCACCACCACCGTGCAGGTGATGGACACGCACAAGTTGCGCTGCACCGTGCCCCAATATCACCCAGGTGGCGGTGGCATCAATGTGGCACGCGTGGTGCACCGTTTGGGCGGATCGGTGCAAGCCCTTTGGCTGGGCGGTGGCAGCACGGGCGACCAGTTGAGCGAGATGTTGGATGCAGAGGCCGTACCGCACCAATGCATTGCGTCTGCAGGCCCAACCCGCATGGGCTTTTCGGTGCACGAAACCCAAAGTGGCCGCGACTTTCGTTTTGTGCTGCCTGGCCCCACAGCAGACCAGGAATCATTGAGCCACATCTTGCAGGCCCTGCGCATGCCCAACCCAGACAACCGATTTTGGGTGGTCAGCGGCAGTTTGCCACCCGAAGCACCGCCAGACTTTTACGCAGACATCGCCAGGCTGGCACAAACGCACCACAAAAAATTGGTCCTTGACGCGTCTGGCCCTGCGTTGATGGCCGCGATGCGCGTGGGCGTTTACATGGTCAAGCCCAGCTTGCGCGAAATGGAAGAAGCGGTTGGAAGGGAACTGCCCACCCTGCTTCAACGCGTGGCCGTTGCGCGTGAATGGCTGGCTCAATCTTGGTGTGCGCTGGTGGCCTTGTCCATGGGCCCAGAGGGCGCTTTGCTGGTGACAACCCAGGGCACTTGGCATGCACCCGGCCTGGTGGTGCCCGTGCGCAGCACGATTGGGGCTGGCGATACGTTTGTGGGCGCTTTTGTCGCCACCTTGGACCAGAAGTATCCCGACACCACACCCGACACACTTTGCCAGGCATTGCGCCACGCCATGGCGGCATCAGCGGCAGCGCTGTCATCCTTGGGAACGGCCCTGTGCCAAGCCAATGAGGTCGAGGCATTGTTGGAATCGGTGCAAATCATTTCTTTCAAAGATTAAGTTTTTTTCATTGATAAGCCCAAGGGATGGGGCTGGCCTGAGGTTCAAAAAACACATCATTTGCATGGCCTTGAAAAAATATTCAATGCTCACAGTTTTGAATGCATTTCCATGGGTTACTGAGAGGCTTTAAGAGTTATTGAATGGAATTGTGGGCTTTGTGGGGGGCAGCCTGCCTAACCTGCATGCATGTCCAAACCTTGGTTTTTGATAGCCCAACTCAGCACGCAAACGGTTAAGTTCGCGGCTGGCACAGACATGCCAGGGGCGCGCCCATGAACATGGCGGCGAAAAACCTGGAGTTGTTGGACCAGTTCAAAGACACGCCTGAAGAGGCGCAACCGGGACATAAAGCCACATTCAGACTGACACCGCATTTGGTGTTGGCCGCGGCATTGCTGCACATGATGGCCAGCGACGGAGAAATTGACGACGCTGAGAGCAGCCAACTTCAATCGGTGATCGGTGGCGACCAACATGTGATGAACGTGGCGGTTCAATATGTGCAAGCCGTACCTTTGGCCCAGTTTTTGACCGATGCCCACCAAGTGCTGGACAAAGCCAGCACCTTGTGCGTTTTGACCAATGTGTGCGACTCCTTGCTGGCCGATGGCAGTGCAGGCGCCGATGAAGTGGCCTTGTTTGAGCGCATGAAAACCGCCTGGGGCATCGACACCGCGACCTTTGCACCCTTTGAAAGAGCGATCGCCCTGAAGAACAACGATACGGTGATGGGCGAGTACAAAGCCGATCAACTGGATCAACCGGCAGGGTCCGCACACTTGGCGTTGGCTTCATCGCTGCTGTACATGATGGCCGCCGACGGCACCATTGCCACGGAAGAAATTGGCCAGTTGCAAACCGTGATTGGTGAATTCAAAGGCTTGCAAGAAGCCGCGTTGAAGCAGGTGCGATCGGTCAAGCTGCCTGAATTTTTAAAGCGCGTCACGCCCAGTCTCAGCCCAGACGTCAAGCTTTACATCTTGACCAATGTGTGTGATTTGATGATGGCCGATGGCGACGTGGATGCGCTGGAAAGCAAAATTTTCCAAAACATGTTGACCGGTTATGGGCATGACAGCGCGAGCTTCAAGCCCTTTTACCAGTCGATCAAGGTCAAAAACATCAAGACCTTCTCGGCTTCGGTGCCTAAACCAAAGTTGATCTTCAGCAATGTGGCTTCGGGCCAAGATCAAGATGAAAAAGGTGTTCGCTTCAACCGTGACCAATCTTTCCAAGAAGATGCTGCCCAAGCAGGTGGCAAGCCTGGTGCCACTTCGCCCAAAGGCCCGGTGATTTCGAATGTTTTGCCTGGTCAAGAGGGCGCCAATGCGGGCAACCGCACCATGCAAGACAACATCGACAAAGTCTCCCAGGTCTTTGGCGATGAAGACCGCATCCAGCAGGTGCAA
>CAMDLJ010000066.1 GCA_945901665.1 Bordetella parapertussis
TGGCGATGCGTTTGGTGTCGGCCGGGTCAGCCATGGGCGGGTGCTGCCAAGGTTTTGCGCTCCAGCGCTTGTTGGATGCGCAGCGCCAGCATTAAGCCCATCGTGGCCATGCCAAGCGTGACCACCCAGGTCCATTGCCAGCCGCCCACCGCACCGGCCAACCAAGCCACTGCCAAGGGTCCAAAAAATTGACCGGTGGCCGACCATTGCTGCATCCAACCCACGGTGGTGGAGACGGTGTCTTCGCTGGGGGCCAGCCGCACCGCGCAGGCGAACAAGGTGCCGGGTATCAAGCCACCCACCGCCGAAAACAACACCACGCAGGCGTAGCGAGCAGCAAAAGGCAATTGATAGCCACCCCAGTCCAAGAAAGCACCGACCGCGCCAAGGCCCATCACCACATAACCTGTGGCCATGGTTTGGCGCGCGCTCCAGCCGCGCTGGGGCAAGCGGCCCGACATCCAGTTGCCCGAAAAATTGACCAAGGCCACCAGTGCGGTGAGCACGCCCGTCATGCCCCAAGAAATTTGGTTTTGCGTATAGATGGTGGGTAAAAAACCAATCACCGACATCCATTGCCCGGTGTAAACGGCAAAGGCAAAAGCAATCAGCCACGGACCTGGCGTGGTGAGGGTGCGCACCAAACGGTCGCGCCAGCCGGCCACGGCTGCCAGCGTCTCCTTGGGGGCCAAGGGGGTGGGTCGTGACAAGGGACGGGGCACCACCGACCACACCGCCAGCCATGCCAAAAAGGAAACACCGCCGGCAAACATCCACCACGTGGTCCAGTCCCACAAACCCATGATGATCGGACCGAGCAACAAACCCAAGGCGCTGCCAAATGACATGTAGGTGCCCCACCCACCCATGCGGGCGCTCAGCTCAGCAGGCGCCACGTTTTGTCGGATCAAGCCGGGCGCGGGTGTGACCACCAGCAAGAAGCCCAGGCCTTCCACCCCCCGCAGCACCAGCAAGGTGGTGGCGTCTGGGGCCAAGCCACCCAGGCAACTGGAAAAAAACATCAGGCTCAAGCCCATGAGCATGCATTTGCGCAGGCCCCAGTGGTCTGCGCTCAAGCCCACCACTAAGCCCAACAGCATGCCGGCAAACTGAACCATCGACAACATCAAGCCCGCCTGCATCAGGCTCATGCCCAATTCGTGGTGCAGGACCGGAATGGCGGGCGGGATTTTGCCCACATGCAAAGCCGCACTGATGCCAGCCCAAATCACCACCGTAGCCGGGCTCAGGCCCTTTGATGGGGCGCTGGCGTTCATGGCCATTGCCTCGCCAACGGATGGTTCAAGGCCGTGGGTGAATTGGGGCACAAGCGCGCATGCTCGCGGGTGGCAAAGCGGTCGGTCATGCCGGCGATGTAGTCGGCCACCGCCCGCGCCCGGTTGCGCCGCTCGCGGTGCTCGGGGGGCATTTCTTGGGGGCGATCCAGGTAGACCTGAAACAACTCGCCCACCACGCTGCGCGCCCAGTCGGTGGTGGCCATCACTTGCGGGTGGCGATACAGGTTGTGAAACAAAAACTGCTTCAATGCCAAGGAGCGTTCGCGCATATCCGCACCAAAGCCCACCACCGGGGGCGACAGACGCACGCCATCTGCACTGCGATGTGCCACGGTTTGCATGGCCGCACGGGTGTACGCCATCACGTCATACACCTGATCGCTGAGCATGCGCCGGATCGACTCGTAGAGCAGGCGCCGGGGCGATAAGGCCGGGTATTCGAGTTGGACGGCTTGTCGATAGGCATCAAACAAGGGCACGTCTTGCAACTGTTCTAGGCTGATCAAACCTGAGCGCACACCGTCATCGATGTCGTGGGCGTTGTAAGCCACCTCATCGGCCAGGTTGCACAACTGCGCCTCCAAACTCGGTTGGGTTCGGTTCAAAAAACGGGCGCCCACGCCGCCGGGTTCTTCGCGTTCGATGGTTTGGGCGTTGTGCGCCGAGCAATGTTTGAGGATGCCCTCACGGGTTTCAAAGCACAGGTTGAGGCCGTCAAAGTCGGGGTAGCGCGCCTCCAATCGGTCAACCACCCGCAGGCTTTGCAAGTTGTGCTCAAAGCCGCCATGCGCGGCCATACAGTCGTGCAATGCGTCTTGGCCCGCATGACCAAATGGGGTGTGCCCCAGATCGTGCGCGAGCGCAATCGCCTCCACCAAGTCCTCATGCAAACCCAAGGCCCGCGCCAGCGAGCGCGCCAACTGCGCGACCTCCAAAGAATGGGTCATGCGGGTGCGAAACAAGTCGCCTTCGTGGTTCAAAAAAACCTGGGTTTTGTAGACCAAGCGGCGAAAAGCGGTGGAGTGCACGATGCGGTCGCGGTCGCGCTGAAAGGCATTGCGGGTGGGGGCGTTGGGCTGGGGGTGAAGCCGGCCCCGGCTCAGCGCCGGGTTGCAGGCCAGGTCGCTGAGTGCAGGGGCCATGTGTTCTCCCCCTGACAACGAAGCCGATCTATCCATCCCCTCAGACAAGGGCACGGTCAACAAACTCATGCGGCGCAACAGGCCTGCAACACGTCTGCCACCATGGCGTCGGGCGCACCCCGCACCACAGCGCGCCCTGGCCCGTCGATGAGCACAAAGCGGATGTCACCTGCCTGGGCTTTTTTGTCCACCCGCATGTGGTGCATATAGGTGTCCACACCCAAGGCCGGGCCCAAAGTGGGCAAACCCGCGCGCTCAATGATGTGGGTCAAGCGCCGCACAAAGGCCGCATCCACCAACCCCAAGCGCTCTGACAAGTGGGCCGCCATCACCATGCCGCAACCCACGGCCTCGCCGTGCAACCATTCACCAAACCCCAAGCCGGCTTCGATGGCATGACCAAAGGTGTGGCCGAAATTGAGGATGGCGCGCAAACCCCCTTCGCGCTCGTCTTGGCCCACCACATCGGCTTTGATTTGGCAGCTGCGCTGCACCGCCCAAGCCAAGGCACCCGGGTCTCGGGCCAGCAAAGCGTCCAAGTGGGCTTCAATCCAGTCCAAAAAGGCCATGTCGGCGATCGGCCCGTATTTGATGACCTCGGCCAAACCGGCGCTGAGTTCGCGCCCGGGCAGGCTTTGCAAGGTGCCCAAGTCGCAGATCACCCGCTCGGGCTGGTAAAACGCGCCAATCATGTTCTTGCCCAAGGGGTGGTTGATGGCGGTTTTGCCGCCCACCGAGGAGTCCACCTGGGCCAACAAGGTGGTGGGTACTTGCACAAAGGGCACGCCTCGCATGTAGCAAGCGGCAGCAAAGCCGGTCATGTCGCCCACCACACCGCCGCCCAAGGCCACCAGAACCGTGCGCCGATCACAGGCTTGGGCCAACAGCAGATCGAAAATTTGGTTCAGCGCTTCCCACCCTTTGTGGGCTTCGCCGTCGGGCAGCGCCAGCACATGCACGTTCGCAAAGTGAGGAGCCAATGCCGCTTGTACCGTTGGCCCGTAAAGCGGGGCCACGGTGGTATTGGTGACGATCAGCGCGCTGCTGCCTTTGGGCATATCGGCCCAGGTGCTGGCTGCTGACAACAAACCTGCGCCAATCAGGATGGGATAGCTGCGGTCACCCAAATGGATGTGGACCGTCTCGACAGGGGTATGGGCCATGGCAATTGCTCAGTGATGGGGCGGCGCGGGGGGCGCCAGCGACAGATTGGGGTGCACCCCGCTGGCGGGGGCCGTCTCAGGCAAACGCTCCAAGTGTTGCAGCACACCCTGCACCATCGCACCCACCGAGGGCCTGGGGCTATCAATCACATGGTGCGCTGCGGCGCGGTACAGCGGGTCGCGCAAGGTGAACAAGTCTTGCAGGCGCTTCAAGGGGTCGGCCACTTGCAACAAGGGGCGATTGCGATCATGGCGCAAACGGCGAAACAATTCTTGCGGGCTGGTGTGGAGGTAAAAAACCTGGCCGTTTTGGCGCAACAGATCGCGGTTTTGTTCGCGCAACACCGAGCCGCCACCCGTGGACAACACGCCTTGGCCCTGCTGCACCAGTTGGGCCAAAACCTCGGTTTCGATGTCTCGAAAGCGCTCCTCCCCCTGGCGCTCGAAATATTCGCGGATAGAGCAGCCCAAGCGCTGCTCGATCGCGTGATCCGAGTCCAAAAAAGGGATGTCGAGCCGGCGGGCGAGTTGACGGCCCACCGTGGATTTGCCAGAACCTGGCATACCAACCAATACCAACAAAAGATGCTTTCTCAGCGTGCAGATGCACTGGAGTGAACCATTTTAGGGCTTATGAACACCATCAACTCTTGCTTTTTGGTGGCGCGCAAACTGTTTTGAAACAACCAGCCCAGGCCGGGGATATCGGCCAAAAAAGGCACCCTGTTGCGACCACTGGTCTCATTGAGCTCGTAAATGCCGCCAATCACCACCGTACCGCCGTCCTCCACCAACACCTGGGTGTTGATGTGCTTGGTGTCGATGGCAAAACCGGCCGTGGTGGACTGGCCCACACTGTCTTTGCTGATGTCCAAATCCAAAATGATGCCGCCGTTGGGTGTGATGTGGGGTGTGACTTCCAACTTGAGATTGGCCTTGCGAAAGGCAATCGATGTCGCCCCGCTGGAAGTAGCGGTTTGGTAGGGCAGCTCGGTGCCTTGCTCGATGATGGCCTTGGTTTGGTTGGCCGTGACCACCCGGGGGCTGGACACCACTTTGCCCTGGCCGTCGGACTCCAGGGCGGAAATTTCCAAGCCCAGCAAGCGCGTCTTGGACGCGTCATAAATGGACACCGCCATCGTCGCCGCCCCCACCCCACCGATGGCCGCTGCTGGCAAATTGACCAAACTGCCACTGACATCGGTGGCAGCTGTGGTCACGCCAGGCACCCGTGCGTTGTTGATCACCGCACCCAAGTTGTTGCCCACCCCAGCCGCTGCACCTGCGGCGTCGATGGCGCCCAAGCGCACACCCAAGGCCTTGCTAAAGGTGTCGGTGGCTTCCACGATGCGCGCTTCAATCATGATTTGGCGCAGTGGCACGTCAATGCGCGCCAACATTTGGGCCACTTGCTGCAAGCGCTCTGATACATCGGTGACAAACAACTGGTTGGTGCGGGGCTCGGCCATGGCACTGCCCCGGGTGCTCAAGATGCGCGGGTTGCCGCTGTGGCTGGCCAACGCACCCCCAGGGTTGTTGAGGTTCAAGCTGTAGGGGGTCCACGGCATGGCAGCGCCCACAGCTGATGGCATATTGCCCAGCAACTGGGCCAGCACCTCGCTGGCGCGGGCATAGCTCAACTCGAAGGCGCGGGTTTGCAATGGCTCTATCGCCAGCATGGCCTGGCGCGCCTCGAGATTTTTCTTCTCGCGGGCGCTGATTTCTGCTTGGGTGGCCACCCACAACACCGATCCTTGGCGTTGATAGGCCAAACCCTTGGCTTGCAGCAAACTGTCCAAAGCCAACTCCCAGGGCACGTCTTTGAAGCGCACCGTGATCTGGCCCGTGACCGAGTCTGACACCACCACATTCAAGCCAGTGAAGTCGGCCATCACTTGCAAGGCTGTGCGCAATTCGATGTTTTGAAAGTTCATCGACAAGGGCAAACCTTTATCGCCAACAGTGGGCGTTGCAGCGGTGGTTGCCGAGGGGGACGGCGCCGCTTGCTCGGGTTTTCCGGTTTGGGCCAGCACGTCTATCAGAATGCTCCCCACCAAGGCCCACTGCACCAACCAGCGACCTGCTGACCGCCACCCTGGCACCCAAGCGATGGTCGATGGCACAAAAAGTGGGTGCCTGGCGCACTGGTTTGAGACACAAGTTTTCATGGCGGGGCCTTTGCTTCAGATGATGGCGCTGAGCCCTTGGGCACGCCTGTGGCCAGGGCGGGCCAACGGGTCAGAACGGGGGCCCAAACGCCTTGGGGATTGCGCAGCACCTCGCGCAACACCAGGTGATCCGTGCCAATGGTCTCGACACGTCCATGCTGGCGCCCCATGTGGCCACCCACAGCCACCCTTTGCACCTCTGTGCCGGCCTGAACCAGGGCGATGCGCCGTTCGCCTTGTTGCAACCAACCGATCCAGGCCATTTGGCCCAGATCAAAAGCCTCCAATGCTTCAGCGGGCCGTTGGAGTTGTGGCAACAACCATTGCACCCGCCCAGGTTGCGCCAGCAACTGCGATCGCCAATGGGCGCGCATGGGCGCATCGTCGAGCAAGGGAACCCATTCGCGGGGGTGGTCGGACCCGCTGCGGCTGCCCAGTGGCGGCTCTGCGCCCGACATCTCCCATGTCAACCGCCACTGGCCGGCTTGGGCGGTGCGCAGCAATTCGACCTGTAAAGCGGATTGCGTGGCTGCGACTTGGGCCAACACCGAGGCCACCTCGCTGGCCTGGCCTTGGGTTTGGCCGCGCCAGCGCGGGGCAGCGCTGACACCCGTCAACCCTGGCACCGGCGTCCAATACACAGGGTGCATCCATGGGTTTGTGGCCACATCGCTGTCGCGGTGGCGGCGTTCGTGGGCGTCGCGCAAGGCCTGAACGCGCTGCTCCAAGTCGGGCAGATCGCGCAACTTCTCTTGGCCAGCTTGGTACTGGTCGGACAAACTTTGATGGCTTTTTTGCAATGCTGCCAAGGACTCCCACCACGGCGACAACGAGGCCACACAGGCCGTCAACATGACCAGCACCAGTGCGGTGAGCGCGGCCACTTGTTGGGCCAAAGGCCAGGCCCAAGGGGTGTCCCAGCTGAATGCTGCCAAGCGCTGGGGCCATGCAAGACGCTCTGGCGGGTTGCTCATCGCTGAAGACCCTCCTTCACGTTGGGCTGCCCGGCCTGGGGCTGCGGTGCGGCACCCGCTGAGGCAGTCGGGGCCTTTTTGTCCTCCCCTGTGGCTGAGGTGCGCCAGCGCCACTCCCAATGCCACCATTGGTCTGCCACCCCCTGCGGGTCGAGAGTGGGCTCGGCTTTCAAGGACAGCGCCTGCACCACCACGCCAGGGTCCAAGCGCTGCTGCCATTGGGCTTGCAACTGGGTGGCCACAGCCGCTTGCAAGACCTGGCCCGATGCGGTGATGGTCTGGCCATCCCAAACCAAGCGCTCCCAATGCACCTGGGGCGCGGCCATTTGGGCCAGGGCTTGCCAACTGCGCCAAGGCTCCTGCATGGCCGCTGGCTTGCGCTCGCTGCCTTGCAGCGCGTCTTGCCATTGGCGCTGCGCTTGCAGCAAGCGCTGATGTTGTGCACGCAGGGGCGCTTGCGAATCGATTAGGGCCTGCACCTGCGCGTTGGCGTCCACCCAATGCTGGTGGTGCCAAGCCAGCAACCCTGCCCAACTGGCCCATACGACCAAAGAAATACCCAAGGTCCAAGACCAGCGTTGACGCCACCAGCGCCTCTGGCGCTGCCACAGGCGCTCGCGCTGGGGCAATAGGTTGATGGGATTCACGCCACAAACCTCCGCAATGCCAGCCCCATGGCCAAAGAGCTGGCTTGTGCGTTGGCGCGACCGGGCACCAACCGCTGTGCGTGCTCGCTCCAGCACTGCAATGCCTGGGCTTGGACGTCAACCACCCAGGGCATGAGATCGGCGGCGCGCACCCAATCCAGCATGGGCTGCAAGTCACTCAAGGGCACAGCACAGACGGTGTACGCCGCGCCATTGGCATGCGGTGTGTCAAGGGTGTTGTGCCCAGCGTAGTCCCAGCTGACCTGAGAAATATCCCATGGCAGTTGGTCGCGTAAGCGCAAACCAATTTGAAAATGCAAGTCCTCACCTTGCAAGCGCGCATCCAACACCATCAGCTGTTGCCACACGCTTTGGTCCGAGACGGCCACAGCAACCCGCCGCACCCGGCTGGCACTGCGCCGCCAAGCACGCGCCAAAGCCGCACTGGGATTGGACTCACCCAGCCAGCTTTCTTGCTCGCTCACACTCAGCCGCCAGCCCCGGGCCGGGTGACCGTCAACGGCCACCAAGCTCAAGCTGTCTTCACCCCAATCGACCCCGAGCAAGGCTTGACGCCCAGCGCGCATGAAGTTTTTACCCCACGCCATGTGCACCTCCCTGACCTTTTTCCCCATCCTAACCATGAATGCTTTTGGTTTCAATACCCACCACCCAATTCACCCCCGGGTGGTATTTTTTATAATCACTGTTTTGTTTCACCGCGCGGGCCACACCGGCGCGGTTGCCCATGAACCGTAAGTCCCCCCCCGAGGCACCCGCCAATGACAGCAGCCCCTCCCAATTGGGGGCCTTGGTATGGGGCTTTCTCAAGTGGTCCATTGGCCTGAGCGTGGCTGGTGTTTTGTCGGTTTCCCTGTTGGTGGCCCTGGCCCTGGCGATGGCCTATCCCCAGCTGCCCGACATCTCTGACCTGGCCGATTACCGCCCCAAACTCTCCATGCGGGTGTACTCGGTAGAGGGCACTTTGATTGGCGAGTTTGGCGAAGAGCGGCGCAATTACACAGAGTTCAAAGACATCCCGCAGGTCATGAAGGACGCGGTCTTGGCCATCGAGGATGCCCGCTTTTATCACCATGGTGGGGTCGATTACATTGGCTTGGCGCGCGCCAGCTTGGCCAACTTAGGCCGGGCCAAAAGCCAGGGGGCCTCGACCATCACCATGCAGGTGGCGCGCAACGTTTACCTGACTTCAGAGAAAACCTTTACCCGCAAAATTTACGAACTGCTGCTGACCTTCAAGCTCGAACACCTGCTGACCAAAGACCAAAGTTTCGAGATCTACCTGAACCAGATTTTTTTGGGCAACCGCGCATATGGCTTTGCCGCAGCCTGTGAGGCGTATTTCGGCAAACCCTTGAAGTCCATCACGGTGGCCGAGGCCGCCATGTTGGCAGGTTTGCCCAAAGCCCCATCGGCCTACAACCCCATCAACAACCCCAAGCGGGCACGCTCGCGCCAGCTCTACATCATTGAGCGCATGCTCGACAACGGCTTTATCACCCAGGCCCAAGCCGATCAGGCCAAGGGCGAAGAGTTGCAGGTGCGCAATGCCAACCTGGGCTTTCGCAACCATGCCGACTATGTGGCCGAGATGGCGCGCTCCTTGATGTTTGCCCAGTACGGGGTAGACGCCTATACCCGGGGCCTGAAGGTGTACACCACGGTGCGTGCCGCCGATCAAGAGGTGGCCTACCAAGCACTGCGCCGGGGCATCATGGACTATGAAAAACGCCAGCATTACCGCGGCCCCGAAAAGTTCATCGACCTGCCCGCCAATGCACGCGAGCGCGATGAGCTGATCGACGACACCTTGATCGAACAAGGCGACAAAGGCGACTTGTTGGCCGCTGTGGTGCTGGAAGCCTCGCCCAAATTGGTGCGCGCTGTGCGCCAAAACGGCGAGGTGATCGAGGTCACGGGTGAGGGGCTCAAACCGGTGCAATCGGGATTGGCCGACAAAGCGCCGCCCAATATCAAGCTCAGGCCCGGCGCGGTGATCCGCATCGTGAAAGGAACGGTTTGGGAAATCACCCAACTGCCTGAGGTAGAGGGGGCTTTTGTCGCCTTGGACCCACGCGACGGCGCCATCCGCGCCTTGGTCGGTGGTTTTGACTTTGATAAAAACAAATTCAACCACGTGACCCAAGCCTGGCGCCAGCCCGGGTCGAGCTTCAAACCCTTCATTTACTCTGCCGCTCTGGAAAAGGGTTTCACCCCAGCCACCGTGGTCAACGATTCACCGCTGTTTTACGACGCCAGCGTGACCGGCAGCCAAGCCTGGGAACCCAAAAATTACGACGGCACCTTTGAAGGGCCCATGAGTTTGCGCAAGGGCTTGGCCAAGTCAAAGAACATGATTTCGATTCGGGTGCTTGAAGCCGTGGGGCCACAAAACGCCCAAAACTGGATTGCCCAGTTTGGGTTTGACCCCCAACGCCACCCGGCCTATCTGACGATGGCGCTGGGTGCTGGATCGGTCACCCCCTTGCAAATGGCCACCGGTTATTCGGTGTTTGCCAACGGAGGCTTTCGCATCAACCCCTATCTGATCACCAAGGTGACCGATGCCATGGGCAAAGTGCTCTC
>CAMDLJ010000067.1 GCA_945901665.1 Bordetella parapertussis
AAGGTCAACTCACCCAAGCGGTCGTCGAGTTGAACCACGTCAGGGCCCAACACCGAATGCAAAGCGCTTTTCAGCATATCGAGACGATCACTCATGGCAGTGTCTCAACGGGCAATGGTGTTTTCACGGCGGATTTTGCTTTGCAATTGCAAAATACCGTACAACAGCGCTTCGGCCGTGGGTGGGCAGCCGGGCACATACACATCCACCGGCACGATCCTGTCGCAACCGCGAACCACGGAATAGCTGTAGTGGTAATAACCCCCACCATTGGCGCAAGATCCCATGGACAAAACCCAGCGCGGCTCACTCATCTGGTCATAGACTTTGCGCAAGGCCGGAGCCATCTTGTTGCACAAAGTACCCGCCACAATCATCAAGTCCGACTGGCGTGGACTGGGTCGAAACAACATGCCAAAGCGGTCAATGTCGTAGCGGGCTGCACCCGCATGCATCATCTCGACCGCACAGCAGGCCAAGCCAAAAGTCATGGGCCACAAAGAACCGGTTTTGGCCCAATTCACCACCGAGTCATACGACGTGGTGATGAACCCTTCCTTAAAAACGCCTTCAAGTGACATGGTTTACTCCCAATCCAGCGCCCCTTTTTTCCACTCGTAGGCGAAACCAACCACCAAGATGGCCAGGAAAATCATCATGGCCCAAAAGCCAACGGGGCCAATTTCTTTCAAGGCAACGGCCCAGGGAAATAAAAATGCGATCTCAAGATCAAACAAGATGAACAAAATGGCCACCAAGTAGTAGCGCACGTCAAACTTCATCCTGGCGTCTTCAAACGCCTCAAAACCGCATTCATAAGGGGAATTTTTGGCCTCATTCGGGCGCTGAGGTCCCAAAAAATAGCCAATGGCTTGTGGGGCCACTCCAATGGCCAGCCCCACCAGGATAAACAACAAAACGGGGAGATAGGCTTCAAGATTCATCTCAATTTCGCCCCTGAAAACGCGTCATAAAACCGCACTGTGAACCCCAGCGCTGACAAGGAAATGACATCCTGAACCGGGTAGGTGGGCGATGAGCTGGGGTATCTGGTCATGGGTTGTGATCAACCGGAACAAATGTAGAACACACTTGCAGCAGACAGTGTCTGCCAGGTTGCTAAAACAGGCGGCATCTTATCACGCACCCAAAGATGATTGAACCTTGTTCAATGCAAATGGGCCGGGTCGTTGCTGCCAATGGTGCAACCACCCATTGGCGCGCCAAAAGCGCTTGGCGTTAAGCCTTCGCCCAGATTGGTATGGCGGTCACCGTTTGCGAGGTCACAGGGGACAGAACGCCTTTGACCACTGCCCCTGGCTGAATGTAAAGATCCCCATAGCCCAAATCAGCTGAAACCTGCGCATCGGCACCCAGTTGCAAAACACCCGCAGAGCTAACGGTGCCTTGAACATGCCCCAGTATGGTCACCGCATCACTCACCAAATGGCCTTGCAGCGAACCTTTGGCTTTGACCAGCACTGAACCATTTTTTTTCCCATTGACTGACACCAAGCGCCCAGTGATGTGCCCACTCAATTCGACCGATTCGGCGCTGATCACATCACCGATGATGTGCGTGCCTGCGCCAATGTGGGTGCACCCCATGGTTGAGGCATCACCGCCGCTGGCAAAGACTTGTTCAAAACGCCGATTCCAATCCATATCACACCTTTCCGTCAAAAGCTCTGCAGAGGAGTACGGTGTATTTTGTACTAAAAAATAGCTATTAAATTTTTATTTAAAAATAAAAAAGAAGACATTAAAAAGATAGAAATGGGCACAACCCATATGACAGACAAGAAAAAACCGAGCCTTGCAAACGCAAGCTCGGTTTTATGTCTGGTGCCGTCGGCGAGACTCGAACTCGCACAGCTTTCGCCACTACCCCCTCAAGATAGCGTGTCTACCAATTTCACCACGACGGCATCAATATCAGATGGCACCTGAGGTGCCCTCACAAGGCGAGCAGTTTAACTGCAATGGAGATTGGAAAAATTCCTTGCAAAGGGTTTAAATCATTTGGGTATCTGGCCCGCACCATTGGGAGTGCCAGGGGATGACGGGGCAGGAACCGCATTGGCAGGTGCATTATTGCTGGCTGGGTCGTTTTGACCCGGGATTTGCACAGCCGGGCCGGCGGGCAAGTTCAATGGCGCAGTTTCCAAAACGCTGCTGCCTTCAGTGGTCGGTTTCAGGTTGCCAAAGTAAGCCAAAGCCAAAGTGCAAACAAAAAAAACAGCGGCCAACACCGAAGTGCTGCGCGATAAGAAATTGGCACTGCCACTGGCACCAAACAAACTGCCCGAGCTGCCACTGCCAAAAGCAGCACCCATGTCAGCACCTTTGCCGTGTTGAATCAAAATCAATCCAATCATGACCAAAGCGGTCAAGATTTGAACCACCAATAAAGCATTGAGAAGCAAAGTCATGGTTATCTCGGTTAATCAGCGCTTGAGAGCGCTTGGGCTGCGGCCACAATGGCCAAAAAATCATCGGGCTTGAGGGACGCGCCGCCCACCAAGCCACCATCAATATCCGACTGCGCCAACAAACTGGCCGCATTGCTGGCGTTCATGCTGCCGCCATACAGCAAGTGAATGTTTTGTGCATTGGCCGAGGCCGCATTCAATTGGGCACGCAATAAGGCATGCACGGCTTGGGCCTGCTCAGGCGATGCCGTTCGCCCCGTTCCGATGGCCCAAACGGGTTCGTAGGCCACAACAATTTCACTGACGCAGTGACCCACTTGCTGTATCACGGCGGCCAACTGCCGCTTGACCACATCCTCGGTGTGCCCTGCTTCTCGCTCTTGAAGGGTCTCGCCAACACAAACAATCGGGGTGATTCCCTTTGCCAACGCCCTTTGCGCTTTGGCCGCCACCACAGAAGAGGTTTCACCATGGTACTGGCGTCGCTCAGAATGGCCGACCAACACGAAACGGGTGTTGAAGTCATGGAGCATGGCCGCAGACACCTCGCCGGTGTAAGCGCCTTGTTCATGCGCGGACACATCTTGCGCACCCCACACAAAATCCGAAGCCTGACAAATTTGCTGGGCCTGGGCCAAATAAGGGGCTGGCACGCATACAGCCATATCCACGCGATCGCGGGCTGGTGATGGGTGCAAGAGAGCACCGAGCAAATCGGCATTGACCGCCGATTGCCCGTTCATCTTCCAATTGCCAACGATCAAAAATCGCTTCATGACCTAGAACCTGCCAGTCCGTTCCGTTTGGATCAGTTTTCGTTTTTGGGTTCGTTGTGCCGATGGCCACCATCGTGCTGGGCATCATGGCCTTGGGCCGGTGCATGGTCCGCTGGATGCTCAGGCCGATCCAACAACGCTTTCATGGACAACTTGACGCGACCTTTCTCATCGGTCTCGAGCACTTTCACGCGCACCATTTGGCCCTCGGCCAAGACATCCGTGACCTTGGCAATGCGCTCATGGCTGATTTGGCTGATGTGCAACAAGCCGTCTTTGCCCGGCAATAAATTGACCAGGGCACCAAAGTCGAGGATTTTGGTGATGGGGCCTTCATAGACCTTGCCAATTTCCACTTCAGCCGTGATCTCGGCAATGCGGCGCTTGGCCTCTTCGGCTTTGGCGCCATCGGTGGCGGCAATGGTGATCGTGCCATCCTCATCAATGTTGATCTGGGTACCGGTTTCTTCGGTCAAAGCGCGGATCACCGCCCCACCCTTGCCAATCACGTCGCGGATTTTTTCAGGGTTGATCTTCATGGTGAAGAGTTTGGGCGCAAAGTTGCTCACCTCGGTGCGTGCCTCGCCCATGGACTCTTGCATCTTGCCCAAAATATGGATGCGGGCCTCTTTGGCTTGGGCCAAAGCGACCTGCATGATTTCCTGGGTAATGCCCTGAATTTTGATGTCCATTTGCAAAGCGGTGATGCCCTGGGTGCTGCCGGCGACCTTGAAGTCCATGTCGCCCAGGTGGTCCTCGTCACCCAAAATGTCGGTCAAGACGGCAAAGCGATTGCCTTCTTTGATCAAACCCATGGCAATGCCTGCCACATGGGCCTTGAGTGGCACGCCTGCGTCCATCAAGGACAAGCACCCTCCGCACACCGACGCCATGGACGAAGATCCATTGGACTCGGTGATTTCGGACACCACGCGCATGGTGTACGGAAACTCTTCTTTGGTAGGCAATACCGCGGCCAAAGCACGCTTGGCCAATCGACCATGGCCAACTTCACGGCGCTTGGTGCTGCCCATGCGACCCACTTCGCCAGTGGCAAAGGGAGGCATGTTGTAGTGCAACATGAAGCGGTCTTCAAACTCGCCAGCCAAAGCGTCAATGCGCTGGGCATCGCGCTCGGTGCCCAAGGTGGAGATCACCAAAGCTTGGGTTTCACCGCGGGTGAACAAGGACGAGCCATGGGTGCGGGGCAGCACAGAGTTGCGGATTTCAATCGGCCGCACGGTGCGCGTGTCACGGCCGTCAATGCGGGGCTCGCCCGCCAAAATTTGACCGCGAACAATGCGCGACTCGATCTCGAACAACAAGTTGTCCACCTTGACCGGGTCGAACGCCACGCCACTGGCGGTCAATCCGTCTTTGGCGGCTTGATAAGCCTCGCGGCAAGCTTGGGTACGGGCTTGCTTATTGCGGATTTGATAGGCAGCGATGAGCTTGTCTTGGGCATGGGTGGCCAATTGGGTTTCGAAATCGCTGTCACGGGCCGGTGCTGTCCAGTCCCATGCGGGCTTGCCAGCATCGCGCACCAATTCGTGGATGGCATTGATGGCAATCTTGCCTTGGTCATGGCCAAAAACCACGGCACCCAGCATGATCTCTTCGGACAACTGCTGTGCCTCAGACTCCACCATCAACACGGCGGTCTCGGTGCCCGCCACCACCAAATCCATCAGGCTGTCTTTGCGCTGGGTTTGGCCCGGGTTCAACACATACTCACCGTTGATGTAACCCACGCGGGCGGCACCAATGGGGCCATTGAATGGCAAGCCCGAAATGGCCAATGCAGCAGAGGTGCCAATCATCGCGGCGATATCGGCATCGACCTCAGGATTGAGCGACACGGTGTGGATGACCACATGCACTTCGTTGTAGAAACCCTCTGGGAACAAAGGGCGGATCGGGCGATCGATCAAACGCGAGGTCAAGGTCTCCAACTCGCTGGGCTTGGCTTCACGCTTGAAAAAGCTGCCGGGAATCTTGCCAGCTGCGTAGGCCTTTTCGATGTAGTCCACGGTCAGTGGGAAGAAATCCTGACCTGGCTTGGACGACTTAGAGCCGACCACGGTGGCCAGAACCACGGTGTCGTCGATGTTGACCAGGACGGCGCCGGTGGCTTGGCGTGCAATTTCGCCGGTTTCCAAAGTGACCGTGTGTTGGCCCCACTGGAAGGTTTTGGTGACTTTATTAAAAATAGACATGTGTCTCTCCTGAGGTTGATGGGAGGTACAGGCCACCTCCACAAAGCCTGGAAAAATCGTTACAGAACACGATGCCATTCCATGAAACACCCCTCTTGGGGGTCATTTGATGGAATGACACAGCTTCGCTCTGTTCTCGAGATCTCCATGTGGCAAGGCCACCGAGTTACCGAAATAACATCAGTGGCCGTGCATTCATGCGTTGAACAAAATTACTTGCGCAGACCGAGTTTGGCGATCAGCGCGGTGTAGCGGTCGGCGTCTTTGGACTTGAGGTAGTCCAGCAGTTTGCGCCGACGGCTGACCATGCGCAACAAGCCACGGCGGCCGTGGTGATCTTTGGCGTGGGTCTTGAAATGGGGGGTGAGTTCGTTGATGCGGGCCGTCAAAATGGCAACCTGCACCTCGGGACTGCCAGTATCGCTGGCGCTGCGGGCATTGGCTTTAACAACCTCTGCCTTATTAAGCGTGGTCATGGTGATTCCTTAAAGTTTGACTTGCGCTGGGCACTGGAACTGCGCCTAGCGTGCGTTCGAAAAATCCCGAACCCAGAGATTATAGCTTGATCCAGCCCCGCAAACGCTCAACCCCCAAGAGCAATCGCTGCGGGTCTTGGGAAGCGAAACACCAGCGCAGCCAACCCGCCGCTTCCGATCCAAAGGCCTCACCTGGGGCCAAGCCCAAACCCGCCTCAGTGACCAAGCGCTTGGCCGTGGCCAAGCCATCATCGTGCCCGGGAATCCGAAAAAAAGCGTACATGCCGCCTAGAGGAAGGCTAACTTCCAAGCCGGGCAAGGTCTGTAAACCGCCCACCAAGGTGTCACGGCAGGCTTTCAAATGGGCCACCACCCGGGGGGTGATGTCTTGGCGGCGCTGCAAGGCAGCCAAGCCCGCGCGCTGGGTAAACACGCTGCAACATGAGGTGTTGAACTCAATCAGCTTGCCCATGGCGTCGGTCATGTCAGGCGGCATGACCAGCCAACCCAGGCGCCAACCGGTCATCAAAAAGCTTTTAGAGAAACTGTGCACCACCACCAGGCGGTCTTGTGGCTCGGCCACATCCAAAAAACTCGGGGCGCAAGCATTGTGTGTCGGGGCGTAATACAGGGCTTCATACACTTCATCGGCCAAAATCCAAGTACCCGTCTCACGACAGCGCTGCAAGATGGCCACTTGCTCTTGCCGGCTCAGGGTCCATCCGGTCGGGTTGTTGGGCGCATTCAGGATCAACAGGCGCGTCTGTGGCCCGATGGCGGCGAGCAAAGCCTCCAAATCCAACTGCCAACTGCCGTTCACCACCCGCAACGACAACGTGCGCAAATGGGCACCCATGATGCGGGGCTGGGCCAGCAAATTGGGCCATACCGGTGTGATGGCCAGCACATCGTCGCCAGTGTTGACCAAGGCCTGAACCGCCAACATCAATGCATTCACACCTCCGGCGGTGACGGCCACACGGTCTTGGGTGACGCCCTGCCCATGGGGCCCCGGGTGGTTCTGGCCCATGTGATCGGCAATGGCTTGGCGCAGGGACGGTAAACCCAGGTTGTGGGCGTAGTAAGTTTCGCCTTGTTGCAAGGAGTCAATGGCAGCTTGGCGCACAAAGTCTGGTGTGACCTCATCGCCCTCACCAAACCAAAAAGCCAGCACGTCGTCGCGGCCCAATCCGGCATTGGCCACTTCGCGGATTTTCGATGCCTCTAAGTCCATGATGGCAGTTCGCATGGGTTTCTCTCCTGGAATTCAGCGACGTGGTTCGCGATGGGGGGGTGAAATTGGGCGGATCATTTGACAACGGCTGGGAAACTCAGCTTGTCGCGCGGTCAGTGTTTTGACCACCCGAAAACCGTAACCCGACCCCTCGCTGTCATGTTTGACGCCAGGCTGGCCCAGTTTGTCCATCAATCCCACCACCAAATTTTGCTGCAACTGGTGATCACTTTCACGCATTTGCACAGAGTGACCATAAAAATCCAATTGCGCACGCTCCAACTGAAGGGCCACCGCCAGCGCCTCAGTGCTGCCCGCAGACTCAACGGCGCGGACCCACATTTCCATCATGATTTGCATGCGCATGTGCACATAGTCGTCTTGCGGCTGGGGGAAACGCTGCTTGAACGCCGCATAAAAGGCCGCCGAATCGGGCCCTGCCACATTGGGCATCCATTCGGCCACCGCAAACACCTTGCCCACGCCCGCTTCACCCATGGCCTGCGGTGCCCCCAGCGCATTGCCATAAAAAGTAAAGAAAAACCCGCCGTATCCCGCGTCTCTGGCGGCCTTGACCAATAAACTGAGGTCTTGACCCCAATTGCCGGTGATCACCGCTTGGGCGCCGCTGGCCTTGATTTTTTGTACATACGGCATGAAGTCTTTGACCCGACCCATGGGGTGCAGCTCTTCTCCAACCAACTTGGGCGGGCGCGGCATCAGCGCCATCTGCCGCTTGGCCTCGCGCACAAAGGACTGGCCAAAGCTGTAGTCTTGGGCAATCAAATAAACACGTTCAAGCAATGGGTCTGACTGCATCACGTCCATCAAGGCCTTCATGCGCATGTCTGCATGCGCGTCAAATCTGAAGTGCCAAAAATTGCAGCGCTCCTGGGTCAGCGCAGGATCCACCGCTGAATAATTCAAAAACAACACCTGCCGACTGGGGTCGCGGTCATTGTGTTTTTGCACAGCCTCCATCAAAGCGGCGGCAATCGCTGAACTGTTGCCTTGCAAAATAACCCGGGCACCGCCATCGATGGCAGAGCGCATAGCCGCCAAAGCCTCTTCCACTTGACCTTTGCTGTCATAGCGCTCCAAGGCCAGTGGGCGGGGCCCACCAGGCAACTTGACGCCGCCACGCTGGGTGACACGCTCCACCGCCCAAGCCATATTGCGCCATACGGCTTCTCCGGTATTGGCAAAGGGCCCACTGAAAGATTCGATCACCGCCACTTTGATCGGCGATGGCAAATTTTGCTGGGATCGAACCCCGCCCACAGCGAAGAAAAAAAGGCCCGCAAATAGCGCCCAGCGAGACCATTTCAAGGCCCACGTTGAAAAAAGATACATGCCCCAATGCCCTTGAATGTCGATACCTTGGTCGCAACTGATGATGACTGCAGAAACAGCCGCGCAGTTTACCCCCCTCAAGGAGAAAACCATGTTCTTAACCCCCATCGCCCCTGCCACTTACCGCACCCATGCCCGCCTGGGTCTGGAGCGTTTTTTGCAAGAGGTGGCACGCCCTCTGCACACCCCACCCACGCAATTTGAACAAGATGACCACCAATACCGCTTAAGCATGGACATACCTGGTGTGTCGCGGGACCAACTGGTGGTTGAAATCGAGGAGCAATTGGTTCAAATCCACACAACGGCAGAAGCCAAACGGGTCTACAAAGCACAGTTTGAATTGCCCATGCCCGTGGATGCTGCAACCAGCAGCGCCAAGCTGGAGAACGGGATTTTGAATTTGGTGCTGGTGAAAAAACTGCCCCAAAGCAAAGCCCAGGCCTTGCCGGTTCAGTGATGGTTTGACAGTTCCTGCAAAGGCCATCGTGGGCGCACATCAAACGCCCCATCGGGGTTCATGCGCAAGTCAGGCACGGCCTGGATGCGCATGGCTGCGGCCATGGCAATCATGGCGCCGTTGTCGGTGCACAAATGCAACTCAGGGTAGTGAACCCGCACGCCCTGTTGTTGGCACTGCGCGTTGAGTTGCGCACGCAAGGCGCTGTTGGCACCTACGCCGCCAGCCACCACCAAACGTTTGAGCCCAGTTTGCGCCAATGCGCGCATCGACTTTTTCACCAACACCTCGACGATGGCCGCTTGGGTGCTGGCCGCCACGTCGGCCAATCGATCGGGCAAGGCTTGTCCCAAACGCTGGGTCTGGGTCAACACGGCGGTTTTCAGACCCGCGAAAGAAAAGTCCAGATTTCCACTGTTCAACAAGGGCCTGGGCAAAGCAAAGGCTTTGGGGTCTCCCTGCTCGGCCAAGCGGGCCAAACCAGGACCGCCTGGGTATGGCAAGCCCAACAATTTGGCCGATTTATCAAAAGCTTCACCCGCCGCATCGTCGATGGTTTCGCCCAACAAGGCGTAATCCCCCACCGAGTTGACTTGCATGAGTTGGGTATGTCCCCCCGAAACCAGCAAGGCCACGAAAGGAAAAGTGGGCGGGTCTTGGCTCAAAAAAGGCGAGAGCAAATGTCCCTCTAAGTGGTGCACGCCCAGCAAAGGCTTGCGCCATGCTGCAGCCAAACCAGCAGCCACCCCCGCACCCACCAACAAAGCACCGGCCAATCCAGGGCCACGCGTGAACGCGACCACATCAATCTCAGCAGCCAGAACACCCGCTTGGTCCAAAACCGATTGGGTCAAGGGAATGACACGGCGAATGTGGTCCCGGCTGGCCAACTCCGGAACCACGCCACCATAGGCTTGGTGCATTTCAATTTGAGAATGCAGCGCATGGGCCAGTAAAACAGGCCAGGAGGGGGCGCTGCCAGGGCAAGCATCCGCGGTTTTGACCAGGGCCACCCCTGTTTCATCGCAAGAAGATT
>CAMDLJ010000068.1 GCA_945901665.1 Bordetella parapertussis
GCCCATTGCACCTTGGGCGGCGGCGCCATCGTTTTGGGCCACTTGGAGTTGGCCGACCATGTGCACATTTCTGCTGCCAGCGTGGTCACCCGCTCGATCCATCAAAGCGGCCATTACAGTGGCTTTTTCCCCATCGATGACAATGCGGCGTGGGAGAAAAACGCCGCCAGCCTGCGCCAACTTCACCGACTGCGTGAGCGCATCAAGGCGCTGGAGCAGCGTCCCCAACCACCCCTTTGAGCCCCTCCATGGACATCCATCAAATTCTCAAGCAGTTGCCCCACCGTTACCCTATTTTGTTGGTCGACCGCGTGCTCGAAATTGACAAGGGCAAACGCATCAAGGCATTGAAAAATGTCTCTATCAATGAGCCCTATTTTTCGGGCCACTTTCCCCACCGACCTGTGATGCCCGGTGTGTTGATGCTGGAGGCTTTGGCGCAAGCCGCAGCTTTGTTGGCCTTTGACATGCTGGGTACCACGCCCGATGACAAAACCGTGTATTACTTTGCCGGCATTGATGGTGCTCGCTTCAAACGACCCGTAGAACCTGGGGATCAGTTGATGTTGGAGGTCACGCTAGATCGAATGAAAGCGGGCATCTTTAAATTCAAAGCCTGTGCCAAGGTCGGCGAGGAGATTGCCGTTGAAGCGGAATTGATGTGCACCATGCGCACCATTGCATGAAATGAGTCCAGTAGCGTCATGACACCACCCTTGATCCACCCCACCGCATTGATCGACCCGCAAGCCGAACTTGACAGTTCGGTCCAGGTCGGCCCTTACACCGTGATTGGTCCCCATGTGCGCATTGGCGCGGGCACCACGGTGGCCGCCCATTGTGTGATCGAAGGCCACACCACCTTGGGCCGCAACAACCGTGTGTTTCAGTTCAACTCCTTGGGCGCGATTCCACAAGACAAAAAATACAACGGTGAACCCTGCGAGTTGGTGATTGGCAATGGCAACACCATTCGCGAGTTTTGCACCTTCAATATCGGCTCGCCTGGGGGCGGTGGTGTAACCCGAATGGGGGACCACAACTGGATCATGGCCTATGTTCACCTGGCCCATGACTGTCGGATTGGGGACCAAACCATATTTGCCAACAACACCCAACTCGCTGGGCATGTGGAGGTGGGCGACTGGGTGATCTTGGGTGGCTTCACGGTGGTGCATCAATTTGTGCGCTTGGGTGCGCACAGTTTCACGGCCATGAACTCTTTGTTGTTTGCTGACCTGCCGCCATTTGTGATGTGCCAGGGTCAACCGGCGCAGGCCCGATCGATGAACTTTGAGGGCTTGCGTCGACGCGGTTTTGGACCCGAGCGCATTGCCGCTGTCAAGGCCATGTACAAAGCCTTGTACCGCAGCGACCTCACTTTGGAGCAATCGGTCCAGGTCATTGAGGATTTGGGCAACGCCGATACCCAAAGGGATGTGAATCTGATGCTGGACTTTTTGCGGAAAGTATCTGCCCAGCGTGGCATTGTTCGCTAAGCTTGGGTCACCTCCAGTTTTGCACCCACCCATGCCGGATTTGACTGCGCCCTCTTTTGCGATGGTCGCGGGTGAGGCCTCTGGGGACATGTTGGCCGGCTTGCTGCTCCAGGGGTTGCGCCAACGATGGCCCCAAGCCAACGCCCACGGCATTGGGGGGCCGCGCATGGCCGAACAAGGCTTTGAGGCGTGGTGGCCGCATGAGCGTTTGGCCGTGCGTGGTTACGTTGAAGTGCTTCGCCATTACCGTGGCATTGTGGCGATGCGGCGGGAACTTTGTGCGCGTTTGCTAGCCAACCCACCAGCGGTTTTTGTTGGCGTGGATGCCCCAGACTTCAATTTGGATTTGGAGCGTCAGTTGCTTTTGAAGGGCGTTCCGACCGTGCACTTTGTCTGCCCTTCGGTGTGGGCTTGGCGCGCCAATCGCTTGGAGAAAATTCGCCAAAGCGTGCGTCATATGTTGTGTATTTTTCCGTTTGAGCCGGCGCTGTTGTCGGCGCATGGCATCGCCAGCACCTATGTCGGTCACCCCTTTGCGGCAACCATCCCCATGCACCCCGACAAAGCCGCAGCGCGCCAGCAATTGAACTTGCCCCAGCAGGCCACCGTGGTGAGCTTGCTGCCGGGCAGCAGGGCCTCTGAAATCGATCAGTTGGCGCCCGTTTTTTTGCAGGCTGCCGCATGGCTGCAAAAACGCGAGCCCGATTTGCATTTTGTGTTGCCCACCTTTGCGGCCTTGCGCCCGCGGCTGCAGGCGTGCATTGACCGTTGGGGCGGAAATTTGTCCCTGACCGTGACGGAGGCGGGGTCGCATCTGGCCTTGGCTGCTTGCGATGTCAGCTTGGTCGCCAGTGGCACAGCCACTTTGGAAGCAGCTTTGTTCAAGCGACCCATGGTGATTGCCTACCGCATGAACCCATTGAGCTGGCAGATCATGCGCCGACAAAAGCTGCAGCCTTGGGTGGGCTTGCCCAACATCTTGGCCGCTGAATTTTTGGTGCCTGAATTTTTGCAAGACCAAGCCAAGCCCGAGGCCCTGGGACAAGCCGTGCTCGACTGGCTGAACCAAGCCCAACGGGTAGCGCACTTGCAGCAGCGGTTTGTGGACATGCACCATTCTTTGTTGCGCGACACCGCGCAGTTGGCCACCGATGCGATCGAACAAACCATGGTGCGCTGAGCAAGTCGCCCTGCCCTGGGATGTGCCCGGCTTGGTGGCCGGCGTGGACGAGGCTGGGCGGGGGCCGTTGGCCGGCCCGGTGGTGGCCGCTGCAGTGATCTTGGACGATTTGAAACCCATCCCCGGTTTGGCCGACTCTAAAACCTTGAGTGCGCGGCAACGCGAGCGTTTGAGCGAAGCCATCCATGCCCGTGCCCTGTGCTTCAGTGTGGCGCATGCCAGCGTGGAAGAAATCGACCAACTCAACATCTTGCAAGCCACTTTGCTGGCGATGCGCCGAGCGGTGATGGGCCTGCGACTCAAGCCCAACAAGGTGCTGGTGGACGGCAACCGATTGCCTACCTTGGACATCATGGCCGAAGCCGTGGTTCAAGGCGACCGAAAGGTACCGGCCATTTCTGCCGCCTCCATCTTGGCCAAGGTGGCCCGGGACCGCTGGTGCTTGGAGATCGATGCCGAGTACCCGGCTTATGGTTTTGCAGCCCACAAGGGCTACGGCACGGCGCAGCATTTGGAGGCTTTACAGCGCCATGGCGCGACCCCTTGGCATCGCCGCAGCTTTTCGCCGGTGGCCCAAGTGTTGCTGCGGGGGTCACAGTGAAACCGCCCCCCATCCAGATCATTGAGTCGCGCCACAACCCAGCCTTCAAGGCCCTGCGCGCTTTGGCCCAAGACAATTCTGCTTATCGCAAACGTGGACAGGTCTGGATCGAGGGCGATCATCTGTGCCGCGCAGTTCAGGCGCGGGGCTGGGCGGTGGACTTGGCCGTGTTCTCTCAATCGATGTGGAAGCGATTGGGCGAAGCGACCCCTTTTTCCGCCCAGCGCGTCATGGTGCTGCCCGAATCCCTGTTCAACAGTTTGAGCCCTTTGGCCGAAGACCAAAAAATGGGTTTTGTGATTGACTTGCCTGTGCTCCCCGAGGTCGAGCCGGGTTTGGCCACCGTGGTTCTGGACCAAGTTCAGGATGCAGGAAATGTGGGCTCGATTTTGCGCAGTGCAGCCGCCTTTGGCTTTGCCCAAATCGTGGCCTTGCGGGGCACAGCCGGCTTGTGGAGTCCCAAGGTCTTGCGCGCGGGCATGGGTGCTCATTTTGCTTTGCGCTTGATCGAATCGGCCTCGCTCGAAGACGCCTTGTCTTTGGGCGTGCCAATGCTGGCCACCAGTTCACATCAAGGCGACTGGTTGCATCAATGCGTGGGCCCTTTGGCCTTGCCTTGGCCGTGTGCCTGGCTGATGGGCCATGAAGGGCAGGGCGTGCAAGCCGCATTGCTCACCGCCGCCCAGCGCTGTGTGCGCATTGCGCAACCCGGGGGAGAGGAGTCATTGAATGTGGCGGCAGCGGCGGCCGTGTGTTTGCACGCCAGTGCATCAGCTCAGGCGGCCATGGGGTAACCCCTCGGTTACAATGGTGTGCTTTTCGCACCCAACCGCACGCCCACAGCTCGATCTCAAGCCTCCCCCTTTCACAAGCAGCGACGCAGATCCCACCGAAACCTGTTTTCTGTGGGATTTTTTGAACGCGCTGGGGCGTCACCGAACCTCGGAGAACCCAGTGCTTTTGTCTTTAAAGGGGAAACATCCCGCAGCCATCTTGGCGCTGGCAGACGGCACGCTGTGGCAAGGCCAATCGATCGGGGCCCCAGGCACCACGGTGGGTGAGGTGGTCTTCAACACCGCCATCACCGGCTACCAAGAAATCCTCACCGACCCCAGCTATTGCCAGCAACTGGTCACCTTGACTTATCCGCACATTGGCAATGTCGGCACCAATGCCGAAGACGTTGAAGCCGATCGCGTCCACGCTGCGGGCCTGATCATCAAAGACCTGCCCTTGTTGGCGTCTAACTTTCGCAGCCAGCAAGATTTGTCCACTTATCTGGGTGCTGCAGGTACGGTGGCGATCGCTGGCATCGACACCCGCCAGCTGACCCGCCATTTGCGCAACCACGGGGCGCAAAACGGTTGCATCATGGGCTTGCCTGTGGGACAGGCCGCCACCCCCGAGCTGTGCCAGCAAGCCCTGGCTGCGGCCCAAGCTGCACCCAGCATGACCGGCTTGGACTTGGCGCAAAAAGTCTCTACCACCCAAACTTTTGAGTGGCAGCAAACTGAATGGCAACTGGGCTCTGGATATGGCCAGTTGGCAGCGCCGCGTTTTCATGTGGTGGCCTATGACTTTGGGGTCAAGCACAATATTTTGCGCATGTTGGCGCAACGCGGTTGTCGCCTGACGGTGGTGCCCGCCAAAACCCCTGCCCCAGAGGTGTTCGCACTCAAGCCGGATGGCGTGTTTTTGTCCAATGGCCCAGGCGACCCCCAGCCGTGTGACTATGCGATTGAGGCCACCCGCGCCTTGATTGAGTCGGGCTTGCCCACCTTTGGTATTTGCCTGGGGCACCAAATCATGGCCCTGGCCAGTGGTGCCAAAACCTTCAAGATGAAGTTTGGTCACCACGGCGCCAACCACCCGGTCAAAGACCTCGACAGCGGCCAGGTGTCCATCACCAGCCAAAACCACGGTTTTGCGGTGGACGCCCAGACCCTGCCCGCCCATTTGCGCGCCACCCATGTGAGCTTGTTCGATGGCACCGTTCAAGGCCTGGCCCGCACCGACAAGCCGGCTTTTTGTTTTCAGGGCCACCCAGAGGCTTCACCGGGCCCACACGACATCGCCTATTTGTTTGACCGCTTTGTCGGTTTGATGGCTGCGCGCGCATGAACTCCGTGCGAGAGCCAATCCTTTTTCAAAATCCCATTGGGTTTGGGCCCCTTCACAGCGGTACACCGAGAAATCAGCATGCCTAAGCGCACAGACATCAAAAGCGTCCTCATCATTGGCGCAGGCCCCATCGTCATTGGTCAGGCCTGCGAGTTTGACTACTCCGGCGTGCAAGCCTGCAAAGCCTTGCGCGAAGAGGGGTTCAAGGTCATCTTGATCAACAGCAACCCGGCCACCATCATGACCGACCCGGCCACGGCCGATGTCACTTACATCGAGCCCATCACCTGGCAAACGGTGGAAAAAATCATCGCCAAAGAGCGCCCCGACGCCATCTTGCCGACCATGGGCGGTCAAACAGCCCTGAACTGTGCGCTCGATCTGTGGCGCCACGGGGTGCTGGACAAATACCAGGTCGAACTGATTGGAGCCAGCCCAGAGGCCATCGACAAAGCCGAAGATAGGCTCAAGTTCAAAGATGCGATGACCAAAATCGGCTTGGGCTCTGCGCGCTCGGGCATTGCCCACTCCATGGACGAGGCATGGTCGGTGCAAAAGTCGGTGGGTTTTCCCACCGTCATTCGCCCCAGCTTCACCTTGGGCGGCACTGGCGGGGGCATTGCTTACAACGCCGAAGAGTTTGAGACCATTTGCAAGCGTGGCTTGGAGGCCTCGCCCACCAAAGAGCTGCTGATTGAAGAGTCTTTGCTGGGTTGGAAAGAGTTTGAGATGGAAGTGGTTCGCGACAAGGCGGACAACTGCATCATCGTGTGTTCGATTGAAAACCTCGACCCCATGGGCGTGCACACGGGCGACTCCATCACGGTCGCGCCTGCCCAAACCTTGACCGACAAGGAATACCAAATCATGCGCAACGCCAGTTTGGCGGTGTTGCGTGAAATTGGTGTCGACACCGGTGGCTCGAATGTGCAGTTTTCGGTCAATCCCAAAGACGGCCGCATGATCGTGATCGAGATGAACCCTCGGGTGTCCCGCTCTTCCGCCCTGGCCTCCAAGGCCACTGGCTTTCCGATTGCCAAGGTGGCGGCCAAATTGGCCGTGGGCTATACGCTGGATGAATTGCGCAACGACATCACGGGCGGTGCCACCCCGGCCAGCTTCGAGCCCAGCATCGATTACGTGGTCACCAAAATTCCGCGTTTTGCCTTTGAAAAATTCCCCCAGGCCGATAGCCGCTTGACCACCCAAATGAAGTCGGTGGGCGAAGTGATGGCCATGGGCCGCACCTTCCAGGAGTCGTTCCAAAAAGCCTTGCGAGGCCTGGAAGTTGGCGTGGACGGCATGAACGAAAAAACCCAAGACCGCGAGGTGTTGGAAAAAGAACTTGGCGCGCCTGGGCCGGATCGGATTTGGTATGTGGGCGACGCTTTTGCCCAAGGCATGAGCGTGTCCGAGGTGCATGACTTGACCAAGATAGACCCTTGGTTCTTGGTGCAAATCGAAGACATCGTCAAAATCGAGTTGGAATTGGAAACCACCGCCTTAACAGCGATTGAAGTGGCAGACATGCGTGCCTTGAAGAAAAAAGGCTTTTCCGACCGCCGCTTGGCCAAGCTCACCCACAGCACCGAGCAAGCCGTGCGCGCCCAGCGCCATGCTTTGGGGGTGCGACCGGTGTACAAACGGGTGGATACCTGCGCGGCCGAATTTGCCACCGATACCGCTTACATGTATTCGACCTATGAAGACGAGTGTGAGTCTGAGCCCAGCCAACGCCAAAAAATCATGGTGCTCGGTGGCGGCCCCAACCGCATTGGACAAGGCATCGAGTTCGACTATTGCTGCGTGCACGCCGCCTTGGCCATGCGCGAGGACGGTTACGAGACCATCATGGTCAACTGCAACCCGGAGACGGTTTCCACCGACTACGACACCAGCGACCGGTTGTATTTCGAACCCCTCACCTTGGAAGATGTGCTCGAAATTGTCGACAAAGAAAAGCCCCTGGGCGTGATTGTTCAGTACGGTGGCCAAACCCCTTTGAAGCTGGCCCTGGGCTTGGAGGCCGCGGGTGTGCCCATCATTGGCACCAGCCCCGACATGATCGACGCTGCCGAAGACCGTGAGCGCTTTCAAGGCCTGTTGCAAAAGCTGGGGCTGCGCCAGCCGCCCAATGCCACGGCTCGCACCGAGCCAGAGGCCTTGGAAAAAGCCGCGGCCTTGGGTTACCCCTTGGTGGTGCGGCCCAGTTATGTGCTGGGCGGTCGGGCGATGGAAATCGTGCACGAACAACGCGACTTGGAGCGTTACATGAGCGAAGCGGTCAAGGTCAGCAACGACTCGCCGGTTTTGCTGGACCGCTTCTTGAATGACGCCATTGAGTGCGATGTCGATTGCCTGCGTGACCCTGAAGGCCAAACCTTCATTGGTGGCGTCATGGAGCACATCGAGCAAGCGGGTGTGCACAGCGGCGACTCGGCCTGCTCCTTACCGCCTTATTCTCTGGCGCCTGCCACTGTGGCCGAGCTCAAACGCCAGTCGGCGGCCATGGCCGGGGCCTTGAATGTGGTGGGACTGATGAACGTGCAGTTCGCCATCCAGCATGTGAACGGCGAAGATGTGATTTACGTGCTCGAAGTCAACCCGCGTGCCAGCCGCACCGTGCCTTATGTCAGCAAAGCCACAGGCATTCAACTGGCCAAGGTGGCGGCGCGCTGCATGGTCGGCCAAAGTCTGGCCAGCCAAGGCGTGACCCGGGAAGTCACGCCGCCATATTTCAGCATCAAGGAAGCGGTGTTTCCGTTTGTCAAATTCCCAGGCGTGGACACCATCTTGGGTCCAGAGATGAAATCCACGGGCGAGGTCATGGGTGTGGGCAAAACCTTTGGCGAGGCTTTTGTCAAAAGCCAAATGGGTGCGGGCACCAGGTTGCCGCGCCCCACAGATGCCGTGCGCAAGGTTTTTTTGACCGTCAAAAACAATGACAAACCACGGGCAGTGGCAGTGGCGCGTGATTTGGTGGCGATGGGTTTTGAGTTGGTGGCCACCAAGGGTACGGCCCAAGCCATTGCCGCCGCCGGTTTGGCCGTGGTCGCGGTGAACAAAGTCACTGAAGGCCGCCCGCATGTGGTGGACATGATCAAGAACAACGAAATTGCCTTGGTCATCAACACCGTTGAAGAGCGGCGCAACGCGATAGCTGACTCGCGGCAAATCCGCACCTCTGCCCTGTTGGCCCGGGTGACCACTTTCACCACCATTGCCGGTGCGGAGGCCGCGGTGCAAGGCATGCAGCACATGGATCACCTCGAGGTTTATTCGGTCCAGGAGTTGCACGCCCAATTGGCGGCATAATTTAGCCACAACAACACACCGCTGGGGGGCGACTCCCGGCGGTTTTTTTTAGGATGTCGAGACATGGCCACCATTCCCATCACCTTGCGCGGCGCCGAAAAACTCAAGGAAGAACTGCACCGACTCAAAACGGTGGACAGACCGTGGGTCATTCAAGCCATTGCCGAGGCCCGCGCCCAGGGCGATTTGAGCGAGAACGCCGAATACGACGCGGCCAAAGACCGGCAAGGTTTCATCGAGGGACGCATCCAAGACATTGAAAGCAAGCTGTCCATGGCCTCGGTGATCGACCCCTCTGGCCTGAACGCCGAGGGCAAGGTGGTGTTTGGATCCACGGTGGAGTTGGAGGACGAGGACTCTGGCGACCGTGTCACCTATCAAATCGTGGGCGAAGACGAGGCCGATCTCAAATTGGGTCTCATCAACATCAGCAGCCCGATTGCGCGCGCCATGATCGGCAAAGAAAGCGGTGACGTGGCAGTGGTGCAAGCCCCGGGTGGCCAGCGCCGTTACGAAATCATTCAGGTCTCTTACATCTGATGGCCTGGCAGCGCGGCTTGTGGCTGGTCGCTGCGGTGTGGTGGGGCAGCTTGACGGCCTTGGGCGCTTGGGTTGTGCCCTTGCTGTTTGCCCATGCATCCTCCAAGGCAGTGGCCGCTGGCTTGGCGGTGCATTTGTTCAGCGCCCAAGCCTGGGTGGGCTTGGTGGGTGGCTTGCTTAGCTTGTTGGTCCAACGTCATATCGACCGTTTGCGGGGGCGACCGCATGTGCCCAACGTTTTGATCTTGGCGCCCATGTTGTTGGCGGTCATCGTGGAGTGGGGCATTGCCCCACGCATTGTGGCGCGTGACAACATGCTGCTGTGGCACAGCTTGGGCGCGGCTTTTTGGGTGTTGCAGTGGGCCTGTCTGTCCGCGCATGTGTGGCGTTTGAGCACGCCCACGCTGTATGCGACATGGCCAGCGCCCGATTCCGCCGAGAAGCCTAAAGCCTGATGCCCGCTTCTGGGCGGATCAACTCAGCTTTGGCTGGTTTTCTTGATCGAGCGTTGCTTGGGCTTGGCCCGTTTGACTTGGCCGCCAGCCGTCAATCGCTGATTGCCCAGCACTTGCAAGCGTTTGACCTCAGGCCGCTGGCCGCCTCGGCTGCTGTATTTCAGCACCTTG
>CAMDLJ010000069.1 GCA_945901665.1 Bordetella parapertussis
TTTCTCACCCAGACAGGCTGCGCAGTCGGCCTGGGAACGACAAGGTTGATGAACAACCGCGATCAACGTGAATACAACTCGACGATGAGTGATTCATTGATGTCGGCAGCGAACTCGTCGCGATCCGGCACCTTTTTAAAGACACCCTCGGCCTTATCGGCGTTGACATCGACCCAAGCCGGCAAGCCCACTTGTTGTGCCAACTGCAGCGCTTCGCCGACACGGTTTTGCTTTTTGGATTTTTCGCGCACCGCGATCACGTCACCCGTCTTGACCAAACAAGAAGGGATGTTGACCGACTTGCCATTGATGGTGATGGCTTTGTGCGAGACCAATTGGCGGGCCTCAGCGCGTGTCGAGCCAAAGCCCATGCGGTAAACCACATTGTCCAAACGCGACTCCAGCAGGAACAACAAGTTCGCACCTGTGTTGCCCTTTTGGCGGTCAGCTTCTGCAAAATAGCGTCGGAACTGTCGCTCCAGCACACCATACATGCGCTTGACTTTTTGCTTTTCACGCAACTGCAAACCGAAGTCAGAAGTACGCTGGCCAGAGGTGCGACCGTGTTGGCCGGGCTTGGAGTCGAACTTGGCCTTGTCACTGATCGAGCGACGGGCGCTCTTCAAGAACAGGTCCGTGCCTTCTCGGCGGGATAGTTTGGCCTTGGGGCCTAAGTAACGTGCCACTTGATTTCCTTTGATGTCAACTGCCCGCCACGGGGACGGGGAGCCTGTGCCACGAAAGCACAGGCGGTGGGCTTGGGGTTAATGGATCAGATGCGGCGGCGCTTTTGAGGGCGGCAACCGTTGTGCGGAACCGGGGTCACATCGGAGATGGAGTTGATGCGAATGCCCAGAGAAGCCAAAGCACGCACAGACGACTCGCGACCGGGGCCGGGACCTTTGATTTCCACGTCCAGGTTTTTGATGCCCTGGTCGATGGCAGCACGACCAGCCACCTCAGAGGCCACTTGGGCTGCAAACGGGGTTGACTTGCGCGAACCCTTGAAGCCTTGGCCACCCGAAGAAGCCCAAGACAATGCATTGCCTTGGCGATCGGTGATGGTGATGATCGTGTTGTTGAAAGAAGCGTGCACGTGCGCGATGCCGTCCGCGACATTCTTGCGAACTTTTTTGCGCACGCGCTGCGATGCGTTGTTGACTGGTGCTTTTGCCATGGTGTTGCCTTAATTATTTCTTCAGGGCTTGTGCGGCCTTGCGCGGACCTTTGCGGGTGCGTGCATTGGTGCGGGTGCGCTGGCCGCGCATTGGCAGACCACGGCGATGTCTGAAGCCACGGTAGCAGCCGATGTCCATCAATCGCTTGATGTTCATGGTGGTTTCGCGGCGCAGATCACCTTCAATGGTGAGCGCATTGATTTGCTCGCGGATTTTTTCCAACTCAGGGTCGGTCAAATCTTTGATTTTTTTAGCATAGTCAATGCCACACGCCACGCAAATTTTGCGGGCGCGGGTTCTGCCAATGCCGAAAATAGCCGTCAAGCCCACTTCAGCGTGCTTGTGCGGAGGAATATTGATACCAGCGATACGTGCCATGTGCGTCCTCTTTAATCCCAGTCCATCAACCTTGGCGCTGTTTGTGGCGCGGATCTGTACAGATCACACGAACCACACCCTTGCGCCGGATGATCTTGCAGTTGCGGCAAATTTTCTTGACCGAAGCCGAAACCCTCATTTCACTCTCCTAAAAGCCCGGACTCTGATCCAGGCACATTGTCAACTTGCTTAACCTTCTCAGCCCCTCGCCTCACTTGGCGCGGAACACAATCCTGGCCCTGCTCAAATCGTAGGGCGTCAATTCCACCGTCACCTTGTCTCCTGGCAGGATGCGGATGTAGTGCATGCGCATCTTTCCAGAAATGTGACCCAATACCACGTGGCCGTTCTCTAACTTCACCCGAAATGTGGCGTTGGGCAGGTTTTCAACCACCTCGCCCTGCATTTGGATCACATCATCTTTGGACATGCGTCTTTAGCCACCCAAGCTCGTGCGGAAATTGGCCTTCTTCAAAAGCGAATCGTATTGCTGGCTCATCAAGTAGTTTTGCACCTGGGCCATGAAGTCCATGGTCACCACCACAATGATCAGCAAAGACGTGCCACCGAAGTAGAAAGGAACGTTGTATTTCAAAATCAGAAATTCGGGCAACAAGCACACAAAGGTGATGTAGATGGCGCCAGCCAAAGTCAGGCGGATCAAAATTTTGTCAATGTGCTTGGCGGTTTGCTCACCCGGTCGGATGCCTGGAATGAATGCACCGCTTTTCTTCAAGTTGTCAGCGGTTTCACGGCTATTGAACACCAAGGCGGTGTAGAAAAAGCAGAAAAACACAATCGCGCCGGCGTACAGCATCACGTAAATGGGCTGCCCCGGCGACAAAGCGCCAGCGATGTCTTTGAGCCAGCGCATGCTGTCGCCAGAAGTGAACCAACTGACCACCGTGGCCGGCAACAAAATGATGGAAGACGCAAAAATGGGTGGTATCACGCCGGACATATTGAGCTTGAGCGGCAGGTGCGAGGCTTGACCGCCATACACCTTGTTGCCCACTTGTCGGCGCGCGTAGTTGACCAAGATTTTGCGCTGACCGCGCTCGACAAACACCACAAAGTAGGTGACCAAGCCGACAACGACAACGATAAAGATGGCCACAAGCACACTCATGGCGCCAGTGCGAACCAACTCCAGCAGACCACCGATGGCGCCAGGCAAGCCCGCGGCGATGCCGCCAAAAATCAAAATAGAGATGCCGTTGCCCAAGCCGCGCTCAGTGATTTGTTCACCCAACCACATCAAAAACATGGTGCCTGCGGTCAACGTGACCACAGCGGTGATGCGAAAACCCACACCCGGCGCCATCACCAAACCGGCCGAGGACTCCAACGCCAAAGCGATGCCCATGGACTGAAACAGAGCCAGGCCCAAGGTGCCATAGCGGGTGTACTGGGTGATTTTGCGACGACCGGACTCGCCTTCTTTCTTCAACTGCTCCAACGTGGGCACCACGTAGGCCATCAATTGCATGATGATGGAGGCAGAGATATAGGGCATGATGCCCAGAGCAAACACAGTGAAGCGCGACAAAGCGCCACCCGAGAACATATTGAACAAACTCAGGATGCCGCCTTGCTGTCCATTGAACAGTTGCTGCAACTGGGCCGGATCAATACCGGGCACAGGAATGTGTGCACCCACCCGGTAGACCACCAGCGCGAGCAGCAAAAACACCAAACGGCGACGCAGGTCACCGTGGTTGCCGTTTTTGGATGTCGATGCAGAAGTGGCCAAGGCAGGACTCGTTATTTTTTTAAGCTCAGGCCACCGAGCCGCCAGCGGCTTCAATGGCAGCTTTGGCACCCGCTGTGGCACCAATGCCATTGAGCTTCACGGCGCGTTTGATCTCGCCGGTCTTGATGATCTTGACCACACGCACCAACTCGCCCACCAAACCAGCGGCCTTGAGGTTGAGGATGTTGACCTCGTCCAAGCCCAAACGATCCAACGCGGTCAAAGTGACCTCTTCGTTGAAACGCAAGGTACGGGACTTGAAGCCGCGCTTGGGCAAGCGGCGCTGCAAAGGCATTTGACCGCCTTCAAAACCCACTTTGTGGTAACCACCTGAACGTGATTTTTGACCTTTGTGACCACGGCCAGCGGTTTTACCCAGGCCAGAGCCAATACCGCGGCCAACGCGGCGGCGGTTGGGGCGTGAACCATCGGCTGGTTTGATCGTGTTGAGTTCCATGTTGAACCTTTAAAGCACTTTGACCAGATAGCTGATCTTGTTGATCATGCCGCGCACTGCGGGTGTGTCCTGCAGTTCGCTCACGCTGTTGATTTTGCGCAAGCCCAGACCACGCACAGTGGCGCGGTGAGACTCTTTGGTGCCAATGGGGCTGCGCACGAGTTTGATTTTGACGGTGGGGTTGGCGGTCATGGTTGACTCCGTATCAAGCGAAGATGTCTTCAACCGACTTGCCACGCTTGGCCGCGACTTCTGAAGCCGTGGTGCAACGTTGCAAGGCGTCCAACGTGGCGCGAACCATGTTGTAAGGGTTGGAAGACCCGTGGCTCTTGGCCACGATGTCGGTGATGCCCATCACTTCGAACACAGCGCGCATGGGGCCGCCGGCAATGATGCCCGTGCCCTTGGGGGCGGGGTTCATCATCACGCTTGCAGCGCCGTGGTGGCCCGTCACAAAGTGGTGGATGGTGCCGTTCTTCAATGACACCTTGTTCATGTTGCGGCGCGCCTCTTCCATGGCTTTTTGCACAGCCAGTGGCACTTCTTTGGATTTGCCCTTGCCCATGCCAACGCGGCCATCTCCATCGCCCACCACGGTCAGTGCTGCAAAACCCAAAATTCGACCGCCCTTGACCACTTTGGTGACACGGTTGACCGCGATCATTTTCTCGCGCATGCCGTCATCACGGGCGCTGTCTTGCACTTTAGCTTGAACTTTTGCCATGTTGAATTCCGATCTTTAGAACTGCAAGCCAGCTTCGCGAGCGGCTTCGGCCAACGCCTTGACGCGGCCATGAAAAGCAAAGCCAGAGCGGTCGAATGCCACCTTGTCAATGCCAGCAGCTTTCGCCTTTTCAGCGATGCGCTTGCCAATGATTTGGGCTGCGGCAGCCGTGGCACCCTTGCCCGAGGCGCCTAATGACTGGCGCACCTCGACCTCAGCGGTGGAGGCGGTGGCAATCACCTTGGCACCGTCGCCAGAAATGACGCTGGCGTAGATGTGCAAATTGGTGCGGTTGACGGTCAAACGCGCCACGCCTTGCTTGGCAATGCGGATGCGGGTTTGACGGGCCCTGCGGAGTCGTTGCTCTTTTTTGGTCAACATGCTGCCGTTCCTTATTTCTTCTTGGTCTCTTTGATCGTGATTTTTTCGTCCGAATAACGGATGCCTTTGCCCTTGTAGGGCTCGGGCGGACGAATGGCACGGATCTCAGCGGCGATTTGACCCACGCGTTGGCGGTCAGCACCTTTGATGATGATTTCTGTTGGGGCGGGAGTTTCCACCTTGATGCCCGCAGGCATTTCTTTGTCAACCGGGTGCGAAAAGCCCACCGTCAGGTTGAGCTTGCTGCCCTGGGCCGCAGCTTTGTAGCCCACGCCCACCAGGTTGAGTTTTTTCTCAAACCCTTTGGTAACCCCAATGACCATGTTGTTGACCAACTGGCGCATGGTGCCGCTCATCGCATTGGCTTCACGCGACTCATTGGCGGGCAAAAAGGTGATGTTGGCCGCATCCTTTTGGATGTTGACCAAGGCATTGTTGGCGATGTGCAAATGACCACCCGTGCCCTTGACACTGATTTGTTGAGGCGCAATGGTCACATCCACTCCAGCGGGGACGACCACAGGCATTTTTCCTACTCGAGACATGTCTGTTTCTCCTTGGGGCTTAGGCCACGTAGCACAGCACTTCACCACCGATGCCGGTGGCGCGCGCTTTGCGATCGGTCATCACGCCTTTGGAGGTGGTGACAATCGCCACACCCAACCCGTTCATGACCTGGGGAATGGCGCCGCTGCCTTTGTAAACGCGCAAGCCAGGGCGGCTGACGCGCTCAATGCGCTCGATCACTGGGCGTCCAGCGTAATACTTGAGGGCAATTTCCAATTCGGTTTTACCCGTGTCGGTTTTGACATGGAAGCCGTCGATGTAGCCTTCATCCTTGAGAACCTGGGCAATCGCCACCTTCACTTTGGAAGAGGGCACGCTCACAGTGGGCTTGGCCACCATTTGCGCATTGCGAATGCGGGTCAGCAAGTCGGCGATGGGGTCACTCATGCTCATATTGAATATCTCCTGCCCGTTTACCAGCTGGCTTTGGTGATGCCGGGAATCTGGCCTGCGAAGGCCATTTCACGGATCTTGGCGCGTCCCAAACCAAATTGGCGGAACGTGCCACGCGGGCGACCGGTGATTTCGCAGCGGTTGCGTTGACGTGTGGGGTTGGCATTGCGGGGCATCTTTTGCAAGGCCAGGCGCGCATCAGCACGCTCTTGGTCTGAATGCTTGGCGCTGCCCGCAATGGCCTTGAGTTCGGCGTATTTTTGAGCGTACTTGGCGACCAGTTTGTCGCGCTTGAGTTCGCGTTCGATCAATGCTACTTTTGCCACGTTGTACCTCAGTTCTTGAACGGGAAGCGGAAACCAGTGAGGAGCGCCTTGCACTCTTCATCGGTCTTGGCTGTCGTGGTGATGCTGATGTTGAGACCGCGCAAGGCGTCGACCTTGTCGTACTCAATTTCAGGGAAGATGATTTGCTCTTTGACGCCGATGTTGTAGTTGCCACGGCCATCGAAAGCGCGACCAGAGATACCCCGGAAGTCACGCACACGGGGCAGGGCCACGGTGACAAAGCGGTCCAAGAACTCAAACATGCGCACGCCACGCAAGGTGACCATGCAGCCAATGGCTTGCTCTTCACGGATTTTGAAGCCAGCGATGGCTTTCTTGGCCTTGGTGACCACAGGCTTTTGGCCGGCGATTTTGGTCAAGTCGGAAACAGCGTGCTCCATGACCTTTTTGTCGGCCACAGCCTCACTGACACCCATGTTCAAGGTGATCTTGGTCAAACGAGGCACCTGCATCGGCGACTTGTAGCCAAACTTAGCGATCAGCTCCGGAACCAGCTTTTCTCTGTAATGTTGTTGCAAACGTGCCATGGTCATGCCGCCTTGATTTCTTCGCCGCTGGACTTGAAAACACGCACTTTGGTGCCGTCGGCCAACACCTTGATGCCCACCCGATCGGCCTTGCCGGAGGCGGCGTTGTAAATGGCCACATTGGACTGGTGAATGGCCATGGACTTCTCCACGATGCCACCCGTTGTGCCCGCCATGGGGTTGGGCTTGGTGTGCTTTTTGACCATGTTGATACCGTCGATCAACAGGTGCGTTTCGTCTTTGCGAATCGACACTTTGCCGCGCTTGCCTTTGTCACGACCGGTGATGACGATCACCTCGTCGCCTTTGCGAATTTTGTTCATGGCCCGTCCTCAGAGAACTTCAGGCGCCAAAGACACGATCTTCATGAACCGCTCATTGCGCAGTTCGCGCGTGACCGGGCCAAAGATGCGGGTGCCAATGGGCTCCAACTTAGCATTGAGCAACACAGCAGCGTTGCCATCGAACTTGACAAGTGAGCCGTCACTGCGGCGAATGCCCTTGGCAGTGCGAACCACCACAGCGCTATAGATCTCGCCTTTTTTGACGCGACCGCGTGGCGCAGCTTCTTTGATGCTCACTTTGATGATGTCACCAACACTCGCATAGCGACGCTTGGATCCGCCGAGCACCTTGATGCACAAAACGGACTTCGCGCCGGTGTTGTCGGCGACATCTAACCGAGATTCAGTCTGGATCATTTCAATGTTTCCCAACTTGTACCAAAGCTTGGAGCCGTTGCCAGCCGCGCACACTTCGATCAGTCTTGGTCCCGTCATCCGCGCTGCGAACCACTCGCCGCGCCTCAGTTGGGGTAGATACTTTGCTTGAAATTCAAGCGAAGCCGCAGATTATGTCACACTTTTTGTCGTGTCGTCAATTTATTTGTCCGGCGATGCCACAGACTGCCTTTAACCCAGGCCCGGGGCCCAGTTGCGTGCCGCCCATGGATGACAATATCGATAGGGCTACGGCTCCCCAAAGCCCTCGGCCCCAGAGGCGGCTCAGGCCCCTCTCTTTAATAAGACTCAGCATTGAATAGGCACCCCATGACAAGCACCACCCCCTTGGCCACCGATTTGCTGGTTTTCATTGGCGGGGGCAACATGGCCAGTGCGGTTTTGGGTGGTTTGCTCAAGCAAGGTCACCCGCCACAGCAAATTTGCGTGGTCGACCCCGACGCCGCAATCCGGCAAAACCTGCACCAGCACCTGGGCGTGAACGTGTTGGCCGCGCCAGACGCCACACTGCGTCAAGCCACCCAGGTGATTTGGGCCATCAAGCCCCAGCATTTCAAAACCGCAGCGGCCCAAGCCAGCCCCTTCACAGCTGGCGCGTTGCATTTGAGCGTGGCAGCCGGGATTCGCTCGGACAGCATCTCACAGTGGCTGGGCAGCGAGCGCATCGTGCGCGCCATGCCCAACACGCCTGCCCTGGTAGGGCTTGGCCAAACCGGGTTGTATGCCCGTGCGGCCGTATCCCCCGCCGAGCGGCAGTGGGTGCAACAGGTGTTGGGCTCCACGGGTGCCTGCCTGTGGTTGGCGCAAGAGTCGCAGCTCGATGCGGTCACCGCCTTGTCAGGCTCGGGACCAGCCTATGTGTTTTACTTCATTGAGGCGATGGTGCACGCTGGGCAGGCCATGGGTTTGAGTGCTGAACAGTCGCAGCAATTGGCCATTGGCACCTTTGTGGGCGCGTCTGAGTTGGCCCGTGCCAGCACCGAGCCGCCCTCTGTGTTGCGCGAGCGCGTCACCTCCAAAGGCGGCACCACCCACGCCGCCTTGAGCGCTTTGGAGCATGAGCAAGTGGCCCAAGCTTTCGAGCGCGCCATACAAGCCGCGTGCGCACGTGCCAAAACCTTGGGTGAAGAATTTGGCCGTTGAGCCACGCGTGCGAGAATCAATTCTCTTTTTTAACCAAGGGATCCAACTATGAAAAAACCCCTCTTGACCCTGGCCAGCGCCATTTTGTTGACCCTGCCCGGCCTGAACTGGGCGCAACAAGCAGCACCAGCAGCGCCAGCAGCCCCGGCCGTTGCGCCTGCCCCTGCTGTGGCACCTGCCACCGCCACACCGAACAACCCCAGTGCTGCGCCCAAAGCCGAAAAGAAAAACAAAAAACCAAAGAAGAAAAAAGTCAAAAAAGCCAAAGCGTCTTGATCCAAGCCCCCACTGGGGGCTTTTTGCATTTGGCAAGCCCGGGCCTTGGGCTAGGGGGAGACGGCTAAGCCCAGGGCCAAGCCTGCAAACAAGGTGGCAGCCATCCAATGGTTGAGGCGGAAAGCCTTGAAACAATCCTCGCGCTCGCGCCAGCGAATCAGCTTGTAATGCCAAGCGGCCTGGGCCACCGCCGCGCACCAAAAAGCCATCCACACGGGGTGGAGGTCTAAGGACGCCAACCAGCCCCCCCACGACAACAGGTAAACCGCATAAAACCCCATGACCATGGGCACATCGCGCTCCCCCAGGGTGATGGCCGAGGTTTTCATGCCAATGCGCAAGTCGTCATCGCGATCGACCATGGCGTATTCGGTGTCGTAGGCCAAGACCCAAAACAAATTGCTCAGCAACAAGCCCCAGGCCATCGGGGGCACCGCATGCCACACGCCGGGCAGCGTCAGCTCTGCGCCACGCACAGCCGCAAACGCCATGGGGATACCAAAACTGAAAGCCACCCCCAGGACCGCTTGGGGCATGGACACAAACCTTTTGGCATACGGGTAGACCAAGGTCACCGCCAGCGCCACCACCGACCAGGCCATGGTCACCCCGTTGGTGGTGCACACCAAACCAAAGGCGCACAGGGCCAGCACAGCCCCCACCACCAAAGCTTCGCGCACCGAAACAGCACCCCGGGTCACCGGTCGCTGGGCGGTGCGCTTGACATGCTTGTCAAAGTCGCGATCGGCCACATCGTTGACGCAGCAACCGGCGCTGCGCATCAGCACCGTGCCGGCCACAAACACACACAACAAATGCCAACCGGGCCAACCGCCAGCGGCGATCCACAAGGCCGACAGCGATGGCCACAACAACAACAGCCAACCCGCCGGGCGGTTGAAGCGAATCAGGTCAAGGTAGAGCGCCAGTTTCGTGGGTGAGCGCGGCGGTTCAAGCGGTGTGGCGTCGTTCATGGCGAGGGCAA
>CAMDLJ010000070.1 GCA_945901665.1 Bordetella parapertussis
TGCTGGTCACGTGCACGCGCTTTGGCCGGGTCACGCTCAGCGATCAACTCGCCAATGTGTTTGATGCGGGTGGTCAACTCGCGCACATGGGCTTGGCGTTCGGTGCCATAGGTGTCGAGCAAGGCGTCGGGGGCATGGTCTTGTAAACACGCAGCGATCTTCCAACTCAGGTTGACCACATCGCGCACGCCTTGGCACATGCCTTGGCCCAAAAAGGGCGGTTGCTGGTGGGCCGCGTCGCCGGCCAAAAACACCCGCCCTTGGCGCCATTCGCGCGCCACCAAAGCGTGAAAGCGGTAGCTGGCTTGGCGCCACAGTTGGCCGTCTTGCGGGGTGATCCAACGCTGCAGCAAGCGCCAGGTGCCCTCGGGCGTGGCCAGTTCTTGCGGGTCTTCACCCGGGTTGATGGAGATTTCCCAGCGCCGGTGATTCCCGGGGCCAATCAAAAAGGTGCTGGGCCGCTTGGGTTCGCAATACTGCACGCTGACTTGTGGCAGCTTGGCCAAGCCTTGGGGGTTGACCGTGGCGTCCACCACCAACCAAGCTTGGTCAAAGCCCAAGTCGATCAAGCCCATGCCGAGTTGCTCGCGCACCCGGCTGGAAGCGCCATCACATGCGATGGCGTAGTGCGCTTGCACCACGTTGTGCGCACCTTGGTCGTTGGTCACGGACAATTGCACCCGGTCGGTTTGGTTCTCGACGCGCTGCACGCTGTGGCCCAGGGCCAAGCTGACATGGGGCATGCCGGCAATCAGCTGGCGCAACAAGCGCTCCAAGGCCGGTTGGTTGAACACCACTGAGGGGTGATGGCCCAGGGGGTAGGGCGGGGCGATGGTGGACATGCATTTGATGAGCTGGCCGTCCACGCCATAAAACTCCGAGTCGGTGAATGGCTCCATGTGGGCTTGCATGGCGTCGTCAATCCCCAGTTGCTGCAACACGCGCAGGATTTCATGGTCCATGGCAAAAGCGCGCGGCTTGTCGTAAATGGTGTGCGCGCTGTCGCCGATCCAAACGCGCAGGCCGCGCTGACCGAGCAAGGCGGCCGCCACAGCACCACTGGGGCCGCAGCCCACAATGGCCACGTCATACATGGGCGGGGTGGGTGGTTTCAAAGAATTCATGTCGCGCTCAGGGTCGGTGCCGATGGGGCGGCGAAGCGGCGGGTGGCTCGGTGCTCAGGCCGGCGCAAAAAACACCACGCGTTGGGCTTGCTTCAAGGCGTCGCTGGGGGGCTTGGAGATGCCCCATTGGTCAACCCGCCCGGTGGGCCACTTCCAGTCCTCGGGTTGGCCTGCGGTGTAGCTGTCGTCGATTTGCTGCACCTCGGCGGTGTACTCGACCACGATGCCAAATGGGCCAATGAAGTAATTGAAGGCGTTGTTGCCGGGGCCGTGGCGGCCTGGGCCCCACTCGATGGGGTGGCCGGCATCTTTGAGCCGACCGCCGCCGCGCATGACCGACTCCAAGTCGGGCATCAAAAAAGCAATGTGGTTGAGCGCATCGTTGTCGGTGTCGCCAAAGGCAATGCTGTGGTGGTCGCTGTTGCAGCGCATGAAAGCCATGATGCGGGTGCGGTCCGACAGCGAAAAATCCAGCACCTGCTCTAAAAATGTTTGGCTGGCCGGTACATCGTGGGTGTTGAGCACGGCGTGCGCCAAGCGAATCGGTTTGTCAGCCACCTGTGTGCCCTGGGGGTGGGTGGTGTCCCCATGAACCAGTTGATAGACACGGCCATGCCCATCGACCAGGCTCAAACCCACGCCACCTGCCGGGTCGCTCAATGCGGCCGCGGGCCCGAGCACGCGTGCCCCGGCCTTTAAAGCGGCTTGCGCCGCTTGTTCCAAAGCCTGGGCGTTGTGGACCCGCAAGCTCACATGGCGCACCGAGGCCGGGCCCGGTTGGGGGTGCAGCGAAATCAAGTGGTGGTCGGTGCCGGTGCCGCGCAGATAAGTACCGTTTGGGTCTTGCGCCACCACATCCAGGTGCCATACCTGGGTGAAAAAGGCCTCGGCCACGGCCAGATCTGGGACGTTGAGGGCGACGCTGCGCAAATGGCTGACGAGGGAGGAGGCGTGGGTCATGGGGTGGTTTGGTTGACTGTCGGTGAAGGGCGTGGCGATGCCATCAGTCGTTGCTTTTGATTTTGGCGCTTTCGGCGACGGCACCCCATTTGGCCAAATCGGCGGCCAGCAACTTGGCCAAGTCTTCTGAGCTGGCGGGTGTGGCGGTGACTTGGCTGGTGGCCATTTGCGCGGCCACTTCGGGCGTTTTCAGGATGCGGTGCACTTCGCTCTCGAGCCGCTTGACGGTGGCCATGGGGGTTTGGGCTGGGGCAAACAAACCGGCCCAATAGCGAAACTCCAATTGCGGGAAACCCAGCTCGGCCATGGTCGGCACCTGGGGCAGGCTGGGCAAGCGGGTCGGCGAGGTCACGGCCAAGGCACGCAATTGGCCTGATGCGAGCAAGGCCGATGCTGGGCCGGTATCGACCATCGACATGACCAAATCACCGGCGATCAATGCGGTGATGGTCTCGCTGGTGCTTTTGTATTGAATGAACTCACCCGGTGTGCCGGTTTGCAAGCGAAACAACTCGCTGGCAAATTGAAACGCCGGCCCCGATCCGCCGTAATTGGCTTTGTCGGGGTTGGTCTTCATGAATTTCACCAGGTCGGGCAAGCTGGTGATGCCTTGTTTGGCATTGACCACCAACAACAAGGGAAAGCTTGCCACCAGAGAAACGGGCACAAAGTCTTTGGTCGGCGAGTAGCGCAGCTTGGGCGTCAAGATGGGCGTGAACACCATGTTGCCAATCGGGGCCATCAACAAGGTGTGGCCGTCAGCGGGCGACTTGGCCACGCCATCGGTGGCGATGATGCCGCCGGCACCCACCCGGTTTTCCACCACCACCGGCTGACCCAAGGGGCCTGCCAAGCGCTGGCTGAGCAAACGCGCCAAGGTGTCCATGCCACCCCCTGCGCCTTGACCGACCACAATGCGCACGGTTTTTTGAGGGAAGTCTTGTGCTTGGGCACCCCCCAGGGTCAAACCCATGGGCGCGAGAACACAGGCCAGCAAAAATTGACGAAGGGTGCGCGCAAGGCGCAATACGTGCCAAAGGGGCTGGGTTTGGGGGGTCATGGGGGGCCTTGTGAACAAAAGCGGATGCAGTGGGTCTGCGCAGCAGGCAAAGTGTTTTTGTATATTACCCCATGGTTTTTAAGGCAATACCCCCCATGCACACCTCCGTCTCAGCCGCCCCGGTGATCGATTTTCACGTTCACATGCTCCATACCGAGGTGTTTGAGGCGTCCACCAACCGCACCGTGTTCACCGGTTTTGGCGCCACCCCGGCCAAGGCGCCAAGACCTGGGGCGCAGACCTTGATCGAGCGCATGTTTGACCCGCTCAAAGTGCTGGCCGATATGGACCAGCGCCGGGTGGATGTGGCGGTGATCAGCTCCAGCACCGTGCTGCAAGGCAGCTCTTGGGCCGAGGCCGACACCGATTTGGCGCTGTGCCAGCTTTGCAACGACCAAGCTGCCGATTGGGTGGCCCAGCACCCTGGGCGTTTTGTGGGCAGCATGGTCTTGCCCATGCAAAGCCCTGAGCGTGCCCTGGTGGAGTTGGCGCGCGCGCACGACCAACTGGGCCTGCGGGTGCTCAACCTGTCGTCGAGTTACCAAGGTGTTTATTTGGGCGACCCGGTGTTTGCGCCTTTTTGGGATGCGGTGGCCGAGCGTGGCTTGGTGGCTTGGGTGCACCCAGAGGGTGTACGAGACCCCTGGTTTCAGCGCTATGCGCTGTGGAATTCGCTGGGCCAGTCGATCGAGGAGACCAAATGCATGGCCTCACTGATGTACGAAGGCGTGATGACCCGCCACCCCCATCTGCAAGTGGTGATGGCCCATGGTGGGGGTTACTTCCCGCACTACATGGGCCGCTTGGACCGCAACACCTTGAACCGACCCGACACGGTGCGCCACATGGACGGGCTCACCCCCAGCGCCATGCTGCGCCGCTTTCATTACGACGCCTGTGTGTATGACCCAGAGGTGCTGCAGGTGTTGATGCAGCGGGTGGGGGCCGACCGCTTGGTGTTGGGCAGCGACTACCCGGTGGGTGAAAAAGACCCGCTGGCTTGGTTGCAAACGGCCGGCCTGCAGGGCGCGGACTTGCAAGCCATTGCCGGGGGCAATGCAGCGCGTTTGTTGGGCTTGGTTTGAGGGACAGGCCTGGTGCACCGCCACGCTGCTGGGTGAGTGGCGGTGACGGGTTTGCCCAAAGGGGCCTAACGCTGGCGCGGGTCCAGGGCGTCGCGCAAACCATCGCCCAAGATATTGAACGACAACACCAACAAGAAAATCGATGCGCCGGGCCAAATGGCCATCCAAGGCGCTTGCTCGACATAGTTTTTGGCGGTGTTGAGCATGCTGCCCCAGCTCGGCGCGGGCGGCTGCTGGCCCAGGCCCAAAAACGACAAGCTGGCTTCGGCAATCACCGCCGAGGCGATGGCCAACGTGGCTTGCACCATGATGGGTGGCAAGGTGTTGGGCAGCACATGGCGCAGGGCAATGCGCCACGGCGGATTGCCCACGGCGCGGGCGGCTTCGATGTAGTCTTCGACTTTGACTTGCATCACCTGGCCCCGCGTCAAGCGCACAAAAATTGGTGCAGCCGAGATGCCAATGGCCATCATGGCGTTGCTCAGGCTGGGGCCTAAAAAGGCCGCCAGGGCGATGGCCAAAATCAAAAACGGGCAGGCCAAAAACGCGTCGGTGATGCGCGCGATCACCATGTCGACCCATCCCCCCACAAACCCAGCCAGCAAGCCCAGGGGCACACCGATCAGCAAAGAGATGGAGACCGACACCACGCCCGCCAGCAAGGACGCTTGGGTGCCCCAGACCACCCGGGCAAACACGTCGCGGCCGATCTCGTCGGTGCCAAACCAATGCGCTGCGCTGGGCGCTTTGCGAATGGCACCCCAACTGGTGGCGATGGGGTCTTGCAAACCCAACCAGGGCGCGAACAAGGCCATCAAGGTGAACAAGAGCACCACGACCAAACCGAACATGGCCGTCGGGCGGCGGCGCAAGCGCCGCCATGCCGCCAACCAGGGGCCTGGTCGGGCGGCGGGCGTTGGCACGCTAGGAATCGCGCTGGCGGGCAGGGCGGTGCTCATCGGCGCAACCGGGGGTTGACCCAAAAATAAGCCAGGTCGGCCATCAGGTTGAGCAAGATGTAAGTGGTGGCTGTGAACAACACCACGCCTTGCACCACCGCGTAGTCGCGGTTGAACACCGCGTCCACGATCAACTTGCCAAAACCGGGGATGGTGAACACCTGCTCGGTCAGCACCGCGCCCGAGAGCAAGGTGCCCAACTCCAAGGCCCCCAAGGTGATGATGGGCGTGAGCGCGTTGCGCAAGGCGTGTTTGATCACCACGGTGCGCTCGTTCAAGCCCTTGGCGCGGGCGGTGCGCACATAGTCAGAGGACATCACCTGCAACATGGCGCTGCGGGTGTGGCGCATCAGCACAGCGGCGATGGCGTTGCCCAGCACAAAGGCGGGCATGGCCATGGCGGCGAGGTTGCCCGCCAGGTCTTCAAACGGGCTGACATACCCGGAGGCCGGCAACCACCCCAAATGCACCGAAAACAACATGATGAGCAAAATGCCCAGCCAAAAGTTGGGCGTGGACAGACCCCACAACGACAACAGGTTGGCGACATGGTCCCAGGCACTTCCCCGCGCCACCGCCGACACCACGCCTGCAGGGATGCCTATCAGCACCGCGACCAAAAAGGCCAGAACGGCCAGCTCCAGGGTGACCGGCAGTTTTTGCAAGATCAAGTCCAGCACCGGCAACTGGGTGCGCACCGATTCACCCAAGTCGCCTTGGAGCACACCCCACACCCAGTAGCCGTAACGCACCGGCAGGGGTTCGTCCAAATGCAGTTTGGCCTGCAAATAGGCGATCAGCTGGGGATCTTGGTCCTCGCCGGCCAAAATTTTCGCCGGGTCACCTGGCAGCAGTTGCTGCAGCCCAAAAATGAGCATGGACACCAAGACCAAAGTGGGCAGCAAACTGGCCAAGCGGCGCAGCAAAAAGGAAAACATGGCTCAGTCAGGCGTGCGTGGGCAGGTCAGGGGGCCATCTTCAGGCCGGTCACGCGCGGCAGACCGTCAGGGATTTGGCGCACGCCACTCAATTTGCCGTTGTAGGCCCACAGCCAGTTGCGGTGGTAGAGGTAAATCACGGGACGCTCTTTGAGCACTTGGGCGGCGATTTGCTCAAACAATTTTTTGCGCTGGGCCGGGTCGCGCACGGTGCGCGATTGGTTGATCAAGGCGTCGGTTTCGGCACTGCAATAACCCGAATAGTTCAACGGTTGCTTGCAAGCATGAAAGCTGTAGAGGTTGCCGTCTGGGTCGGGCCTGCCGCTCCAGGCCAAAGCATAGGCGTCAAAGTCACCTTTGTCGGCCATGTTCAGCGAGGTGGCGAATTCGGTCGACTGAATTTTGACGTCAAAGCCTGCGTCGCGGGTCATGGCTTGGATCACCAAGGCCATGCGCTGTGCGTCCGAGGTGGTGGGCGTCATCAGGGTGAAGCTGGGGTTGGTCACCCCGGCTTGTTTGAGCAAAGCGCGGGCTTTTTCAATGTCGCGCTTGGGCATGGGCATGTTTTTGGCGTAGTAGGGGTTGTTCGGGGCGACCCATTGGTTGCCCACCGTGGCCTCGTTGTCCATCACCACTTGGGCCAGGCCTTGGCGGTCCAGCGACAGCTCAAAGGCTTCGCGCACCCGGGCGTCACGGCCCAAGGGGTTGTTCTTGGCCCGATCGCTTTTGCCCAGGTTGATGGTGATGCCTTGATAGCCGATTTCGGTGATGCGCGAGGTTTTGAATTTTTTATCCGTTTGCAGCTTTTCCATGTCGCTGGTGGCCACGCGCTCAATGAAGTCAAGTTGGCCGGACTTCAGGTTGGCCAAGCGCACGGTGGCGTCGGGGATGGGGATGTAGGTGACTTTGTCAAAGTTGACGGCGGCCTTGTTCCAGTAGCCCGCGTATTTTTCGAGCACGATGCGGTCTTGGGCCACCCGCTCGACAAACTTGAACGGGCCAGAGCACACCGGCGCAGAGCCAAATTTGTCGCCTGCGGCTTGCGCGGCCTTGGGCGAGACCATCATGCCGGCGCGGTCGGTGAGTTGGGCCAGCAGGGGCGAAAAAGGGGCTGACAGGTTCAGGCGCACGGTTTGGGCGTCGACCACGTCAACGCTGCTGACCGGGGCGAGTTCGCCACGGCGGCTGGAGCCGGCCTGGTTTTTGTGCCGCTCGATGTTGAACTTGACCGCAGCGGCGTCGAGCTTTTCGCCATCGTGGAAGGTCACCCCAGTGCGGATTTTCAAGGTCAGGCTTTTGTTGTCGGCCGACCACTCGTGGCCGGTGGCCAATTGCGGCACGATGTTGAGTTTTTCGTCCACATCAAACAGCTTGTCGCACAGGGCAGCAAACACAATGCGGCCGACAAAGCTTCGCGCCAGCGTTGGGTCCAACACATCGGGGTCTTCGGCCAAGCCGATGCGCAGGGTTTGCGCCGATGCGCTGGCGGCACCCAGCGCCAGGGATGCGCCCAACAGGGCCAGCAAAAAAGGTTTTTTCATGTGTGATTCTCCATAGTGAAAAGGGTTCAAGGCGCAGGTTTTGAAAAGGGTAAAAAAGCCGACTGCAATTGTTGCAGGCGCAAATGGTTGGCTGAAGTCGGGCTTGGGCCAGGTGCCACGGGCTGGGGCGGCAACTCGCGCCAAAGGTGACAGGCCACGGCATGTCCATCGACCGCAGTCAAGGGGGGCGCACTTTGTTGGCACACCGCTTGCGCATGCGGGCAGCGGGTGTGGAAGTGGCATCCTGGGGGCGGGTTGATGGGGCTGGGCACATCGCCGCTGAGCAAGTGGCGAACCCCGCTGGGGTTGGGCACCGGGCGCGGGATGGCACCCAGCAAGGCTTGTGTGTAGGGGTGGCGCGGGTGGGCAAACAAGTCTTGGCTATCGGCCAGCTCGACCACCCGGCCCAGGTACATCACCGCAATGCGGTGCGCCACATGTTTGACCACCGCCAGGTCATGGGCAATGAACAAATAGGCCAGCCCATATTGGGCTTGCAAATCTTGCAGCAAATTGATGACTTGCGCTTGTACCGACACGTCGAGAGCCGACACCGCTTCGTCGCACACGATCAATGCAGGTTCAACGGCCAAGGCGCGGGCAATGCCAATGCGCTGGCGCTGCCCGCCAGAGAACTCGTGCGGGTAGCGCTGGGCGTGTTCGGGCGCCAGGCCCACGGTTTTTAGCAACTCTTGCACCCGCTCTGGGTGTCGCCCCAGGTGCAGGCCATGCAATTGCAGTGGCTCGGTGAGCGACTGGGCCACGGTCATGCGCGGGTTGAGGGATGCGTAGGGGTCTTGAAAGATGATTTGCATGGCCCGGCGTTGCCCGCGCAAATCGGGTCCGCTGAGTTGGCCCAGGTCTTGGCCTTTGAAGCGCACCTGGCCGCCACTGGGTTCGAGCAAACGCAGCACCAAGCGGCCCAGGGTGGATTTGCCGCAACCCGACTCGCCCACCACGCCCAGGGTTTCGCCGGGGTGGATCTGCAGGTCCACGCCATCGACCGCGCGCACCGCACCGCGGGCACGGCCCCACAGGCCTTGGCGCACCACAAAGTGTTTGCGCAGTTGGCTCACTTCCAACAGGGGTGCCGAGGTGCTCATGCCGTGACCTCCTCGGTGGCCAACAAGACCATGGGGTCCAGCGGCGCGCGCCAACAGGCGCTGGTGTGGTCAAGCCCCACGGTTTGAAGCGCCGGGGCCTGGCTGTGGCAGCGCGGCTGGGCAAATGGGCAGCGGGGTGCGAAGGCGCAACCCGTGGGGCGTTGCATGGGGTTGGGCACCTGGCCCTCGATCGATGCGAGCCGGTGCTGCGCCAGGTCCAAGCGCGGGATGGCGCCCAGCAGGCCCACGGTGTAGGGGTGCTGGGGGGTATCAAACAAGGCTTGGACCGGGGCGCGTTCAACCACTTTACCGGCATACATCACCACCACCTCATCGGCCACCTCGGCCACCACCCCCAGGTCGTGGGTGATGAGCACGATGGCGGTGCCCATGTCTTGTTGCAACTGCGCCATCAAAGCCAAAATTTGGGCCTGGATGGTCACGTCCAGCGCGGTGGTCGGTTCATCGGCGATCAGCAAGCGCGGTTGGCACACCAAGGCCATGGCAATCATCACCCGCTGGCGCATGCCGCCCGAGAGCTGGTGCGGGTACTCGTGCAGGCGTTGTTCGGGGGCTGGGATGCGCACTTGCGCGAGCATGTCCAAGGCGCGGGCGCGCGCTTGGGTGCGGTCCATGGGGCGGTGGCGCAACAAGGCCTCCATGATTTGCTCGCCCACGGTGTAGGCCGGGTTGAGCGAGGTCATGGGTTCTTGAAACACCATGGCCATGCCGTTGCCGCGCAGGTTTTGCAAGCTCTCTTGCGGGGCGCCCACCAACTCTTGGCCTTCAAAACGGATGGAGCCCGCGCGGATCGAACCCGCAGCCGGGGGCACCAAGCCCATGACGGACAAGGAGGTGACGCTTTTGCCGCAGCCCGACTCACCGACGATGGCCAAGGTTTTTCCCGCGTGGACTTCAAAGCTCACCCCATCGACGGCAGCGAATTCGCCCTCGTCGGTGGTGAAGCAGGTGCGCAGGTCGCGCACTTCGAGCAAAACGGTCATGGTTTTGGCAGGGCGTCATGGAAAGCTTGGACGCGGGCCTCAATTTGTTGGCGA
>CAMDLJ010000071.1 GCA_945901665.1 Bordetella parapertussis
TGCCTCCCAAGCGGCAGCAGCGGCTGAAAATGCAGCGGCCGAAAGTGCAGAAGTGCTGCGTCAGCGGGCGCGGCATCGCTTGCTGGGTGCAGCGGTGCTGGTGGTTTTGGCAGTGATTGGTTTTCCCTTTTTATTCGACACCCAACCGCGCACCGTGTCGGTGGACATTGCGGTCGAAATTCCGGACAAGAACAAAGCACGCTCCCCTGGCAGCCCGGTCGAGGCGGCGCCAAGCGCCGTATCCAGCCCGCCACCTTTGGCCCCAGACCAAGGCCTGAGCGCCAAAGAAGAGGTGGTGGCCCCGACGGCGGCCACAGTCGCCAAATCTGCTCCGGTTGCCACAGTGGCGCCGCCGCCTCCAGTTGCGCCAGCGCCAAGCGTGGCCCCGGCCTCCAAAACCGAGTCAGCCAAAACCGAGCCTGAAAAGCCTCCCATTGCGGAGTCCAAGGAAGGCGCAGCGCGTTTTGTGGTTCAGGTCGGCGCCTATGCCGATGCCGAAAAGGCGCGTGAAGTGCGTCGCAAACTGGAAAAAGCCGGTTTAAAAACCTACACCCACGTCGCCGAGACCAAAGAGGGCAAGCGCACGCGCGTGCGTTTGGGGCCCTTCGCCACCCGTGATGAGGCTGACAAGGCCGCCGATAAAGCCAAGCAGCTTGAGTTCACACCGGCGGTTTTGACCCTGTGAACTGGGACAGCTTTCAAATCCTGGATTTGGCGGTGACTTTGGTCATGGCGCTTTCGCTGGGTTTGGGCATGTGGCGTGGTTTGATGCGCGAAGTGCTGTCGTTGTTGGGTTGGGTGCTGGCCTTTTATCTGGCGCAAGCGCATGCAGTGACGGTGGGTCAATGGCTACCTATGGACGGCGCCAACCCGGGTTTGCGTTTGGCCTGTGCTTTCGTGTTGGTGATGCTCGTGGTGTTGATCGGTGTGGCGATCGTGCTGTGGCTTGCCAGGGCCTTGATCACCGTGGTGGGTCTGGGATGGGTCGACCGCATCTTGGGGGGCTTGTTTGGTTTTTTGAGGGCCATGGTGCTGCTCTTGGCGGCCAGTGCTGCGTTGTCTATGACGCCGATGCAAAATGGGGCATGGTGGCAAGATTCGCACAGTGGTCCTTTGCTGTCACAGTTTTTGGTCTGGGCCAAACCATTGTTACCTGCTGAATTTGGAAAGTACCTGCCCTGATGTGTGGAATCGTCGGCGTTGCCAGCAACGCACCTGTGAATCAGTTGATTTATGACGCCTTGTTGCTGTTGCAGCACCGTGGTCAAGACGCGGCGGGCATCGTCACCCAGTTGGAGCGCAAGTTCTTCATGCACAAGGCCAAGGGCATGGTGCGAGACATTTTTCGCACCCGCAATATGCGGGCCTTGCCGGGGCCCATTGGGTTGGGACAAGTGCGCTACCCCACTGCGGGCAATGCCTACAGTGAAGAAGAGGCCCAACCTTTTTACGTGAATGCCCCCTTTGGCTTGGTGTTGGTGCACAACGGCAACTTGACCAATGCGCAGGCACTCAAGTCCGAGTTGTTCACCACCGATCACCGCCACATCAACACGGAGAGTGACTCCGAGGTGTTGCTCAATGTATTGGCCCACGAGTTGGAGCACACCACACGGGGCTTTCCTTTGTCGTCGCAGCAGGTGTTTGCCGCAGTGCGCGGTGTGCAAAAGCGCATTCGCGGCTCTTACGCCGTGATTGCGATGATCGCTGGGCATGGTTTGTTGGCCTTTCGCGACCCATATGGCATCCGCCCCTTGTGCATGGGGCGAAGTGCCGATGGAACGGTCATGTTGGCCAGTGAATCGGTGGCTTTGGAGGGCACGGGCCATCATTTTGAGCGCAACATCGCACCTGGCGAAGCCGTGTTCATCGACCTGCAAGGCCAGGTGCATGCCCAAGTCTGCGCAGATACGCCGCTGCTGAGCCCGTGTATTTTTGAGTTTGTCTACCTGGCCCGACCAGACTCGGTGCTGGACGGCATATCGGTCTACCAAGCCCGCCTGAATTTGGGAGAGACCCTGGCGAAGCGGGTCATTTCTACGGTACCACCGAATGAGATCGATGTGGTCATACCGATCCCCGAGTCCAGCCGCCCCAGTGCCACCCAATTGGCCCATTTGTTGGGCTTGCCTTACCGCGAAGGTTTTGTGAAAAACCGCTATGTTGGCCGCACTTTCATCATGCCCGGTCAAGCGGTTCGCAAACGTTCGGTGCGCCAAAAACTCAATGCCATCGTGAGCGAGTTCAAGGGCCGCAATGTTTTGCTCGTTGACGACTCGATCGTGCGGGGCACCACCAGCCGCGAAATTGTTCAAATGGCCCGCGATGCGGGAGCCCGCAAGGTCTACATGGCCAGTGCAGCGCCACCTGTGCGCTACCCCAATGTCTACGGCATCGATATGCCCACCAGCGATGAATTGGTGGCCTACAACCGCACGGTCGAAGAGGTTCGTGTCATGATTGGCTGCGATGCTTTGATCTACCAAGATGTGGAAGGCATGAAGGCGGCGGTGCGCAATGCGGCATCTGACCCCTCCCGTATCCAAGGCTTTGACGCCTCATGCTTTGATGGGGTGTATGTCACGGGAGACATCACCGCAGCCGACATTTCCCGCATGGGCGCTCAGCGCAGCGCCCAAGATGAGAACGACACCGATGGGTCGCGCCTGACCCTGCCCAACCCAGCCACCGCTTGACCCATGTCTGATCAATCATCACCATCCGATTTGCACCGTGACACCCAATCGGTGCGTGCCGCTGTGGCGCGCAGCCAGTACGGAGAAAACTCTGAAGCCTTGTATCTCACCAGTGGATATGTGCAGCCGGATGCAGCCACTGCGGCACGTCGATTTGCGGGTGAAGAAGAAGGCTATACCTATGCCCGTTTGGGCAACCCCACGGTCAGCAGCATGGAGCAACGCTTGGCGGCTTTGGAGGGCACCGAGGCATGCATTGGCACGGCATCAGGCATGGGTGCTATTTTGCTCATGTGCATGGGATTGCTCAAAAGTGGCGACCATGTCATTTGCTCTCACTCGATGTTTGGTTCGACCATCAAGCTGATTGGTGGCGAGTTTGCCAAGTTTGGCGTGCAGTCCACCTTTGTATCCCAAACCGATGTGGGTGAATGGCAGGCTGCTGTCAAACCCAACACCCGATTGCTGTTTGCCGAAACCCCCACCAATCCGCTGACCGAGGTGTGCGATATCGCGGCATTGGCCGATGTCGCGCACCGCGCCGGAGCTTTGTTTGCGGTGGACAACTGTTTTGCCACGCCGGTGTTTCAGCGTCCCGTGGAAATGGGTGCCGACCTGATCGTTCATTCGGGCACAAAGTACTTGGACGGCCAAGGCCGCGTCATGGCGGGCGCCTTGTGTGGCACCAAGGCCTTGGTCAATGACGTGTTTGGACCGGTCATGCGAAGCGCTGGCATGACCTTGGCCCCCTTCAACGCTTGGGTGATTTTGAAGGGCATGGAAACCCTCAACATTCGCATGCAAGCCCAGTCCGATCAAGCCCTGCGCCTGGCCCAGTGGCTGGAAGCTCATCCTGCCATTGATCGGGTGCTCTACCCCGGTCTGGCCAGTCATCCCCAGCATGCCTTGGCCATGGCCCAACAGTCGGGTTCGGGTGGCGCGGTTTTGTCCTTTGTGGTGAAAGCTGCAGACCCTGAACAGGCCCGTGCCAGGGCTTTCCATGTGATGGACAGCATGCAAACTCTGTCCCTGTCCACCAATTTGGGGGACGTCAAAACCTTGGTGGCCCATCCAGCCAGCACGTCGCATGGGCGTTTGTCCGAAGCCCAGCGGCAATCCGCAGGGATCGGGCAAGGTTTGGTGCGTGTGGCGGTGGGCTTGGAGCACATGACCGACATCCAGGCCGACTTGGCCCGCGGTCTCGACAGCTTGTGAGCACACCCGCGTTGGACGCGGGTGTGACCCTTGCGAGCCTTTTATTCATTTGATGCAAAGACTTGACCCCATGACCACCCGTGTTCGCACCCGTTTTGCCCCATCGCCGACAGGCTTTATCCATTTGGGCAACATCCGCTCGGCCCTGTACCCCTGGGCATTTGCCCGCTCAAAGCACCACCCCAATGGGGGCGACTTCATTTTGCGCATCGAAGACACCGACTTGGACCGATCTACCCAGGCTGCCGTTGATGTAATTTTGGAAGGCATGGCTTGGTTGGGCTTGGACACCGATGAAGGCCCCTACTACCAAATGCAGCGCATGGACCGCTACCGCGCCGTGTTGGCGCAAATGCAAGCCGATGGCCTGGTCTACCCCTGTTACACCAGCGTGGCCGAGTTGGACGCTTTGCGCGAGCGCCAAATGGCACAAAAGCAAAAGCCTCGCTATGACGGAACGTGGCGTCCTGAGCCCGGCAAAACATTGCCCCCTGTGCCTCAGGGAGTTCAACCGGTTTTGCGCTTTCGCAATCCCACGCAAGATGTGGTTGCATGGGACGACAAAGTCAAAGGGCGCATTGAAATCAGCAATACAGAACTGGATGACTTGGTGATTGCCCGTCCCGACGGCACGCCCACCTACAACTTCTGCGTGGTGGTCGATGACATTGACATGGCCATCACGCATGTCATTCGTGGCGACGATCACGTCAACAACACCCCGCGGCAAATCAATATTTTTCGCGCTCTGGGTGCACAACCGCCTGTGTATGCCCATTTGCCCACGGTACTCAATGAGGTCGGCGAAAAAATGAGCAAGCGCAATGGTGCCAAGCCGGTCACCCAGTACCGTGATGAGGGCTATTTGCCCGACGCCATGATCAATTACCTGGCCCGCCTGGGTTGGAGCCACGGGGACGATGAGATCTTCAGCCGTGCGCAATTTTTGGATTGGTTCAACCTCGACCACTTGGGCAAAAGCGCCGCCCAGTTCGATGAAGCCAAGCTGCGCTGGGTCAACGCCCAACACCTCAAAGCCATGGACCCGGCGACACTTGCCGAACTTGTGCGCCCCCGTTTGGCGCAGCGCGGCATTGCGCCTGACACACAACTGGTTGCGATATGCGCCTTGTTCAAAGACCGTTGCGACACCACGGTGGCACTGGCCGATTGGGCCGCTGTCTTTTATTCAGATGTGCATGTGGATCTTGAAGTCTTGCAACCCATGCTCAACCCCGAGGTGCAGCAAGCCATCGCAGCGTTGGCGCAAGCCCTGGCCAGCTGCGAATGGACACCGACGGTTTTGGCTGCACAGATCAAACAAGTGCTCACACAAGCAGGCATCAAAATGCCGCAATTGGCCATGCCGGTGCGGGTGCTGTTGTGTGGCCAAGCGCAAACCCCATCGCTGGATGCGGTGATCGCTTTGTTCACCCGTGAGCGTGTTTTGCAAAGGCTACAGATGGCCCATAATTTCGGGCTATAATTTCGCCTTTCGATACCACCACGGGGGGTATAGCTCAGCTGGGAGAGCGCTTGCATGGCATGCAAGAGGTCAGCGGTTCGATCCCGCTTACCTCCACCAGTCGTATCGATCAGTCCAGGTTTTGACCCTATCGTCTAGAGGCCTAGGACATCACCCTTTCACGGTGAGTACCGGGGTTCGAATCCCCGTAGGGTCGCCAAGTTGTCTTCACTTGGTTGCGTGCAAAGCGCAACGCAAGAAGCACCTACCAGGAGTGGTAGTTCAGTTGGTTAGAATACCGGCCTGTCACGCCGGGGGTCGCGGGTTCGAGCCCCGTCCACTCCGCCAAAATGGAAAAGCCGTTGTTTTCACAACGGCTTTTTTCTTGGGTTTTGGTGCCCAATGGCACCTGCGCCATCCGCCTATCAATGTGCAAGAACCGGCCATTGATTCATTGCGTCGCTTTGGTTTGTGGCTCTTCAAAAGCCCACTTGGCGTCGTTTGTCTGCCTTTGCCCGGCGGGTGATTTGTACAAAAACTAATGACTTTCCCTGGTTTTCAAAACCATCGCTTGACGCGATTCGGCAGCGGCTTTAAAACCGGCGGGTGATGTTTACCTCCAAGGCATTTGGAGGCCTTAGGTGGTTAGGCACAGGGCTCGGTCATGGTGTTGATTTTTATGCATTCAAACCGTCGGTGATGCACAAACTGGTTGGCTAAAGCCAGGTGTCCACTGTTTCTTTTGGAATTTTCAAAGAGAGAACTGGCAGATGGACCATTTATATACCCCTGAATCTGGAGCGGCCCTGTATGCCTTGAAGCGCATGGGCGTGGTTAGCACATGAGCCGGCGCACCCTCACGCCCCATGCCCCCAGCTTGGGAGACCCCAATTGCTGGTCCGATGGTGTTGTCCCCATGACCTCTTTGCCGGGCGGATTGACCGCCAACGCCCAGGGGGGGCTCAGTTGGCTGCTCAACACCCTTGAAAAAGAGGTTTTGCCGCGTTTGTTGCAGGCCCATGCCCACAGCGATGCCGGGCCAGATAAGCGTCCATCCATCAGTGACAACGATGTGCCCCCCAGTGTGGTTCAACCCTTGGTGCAAATGGCCTTGACCAACGACACCTCCGATATCCTGGCCTATGTGCAAGCCATTCACGCCCAAGGTGTGGCTTTGGAAACGGTGTATTTGCATGTCCTCACGCCCGTGGCGCGCACATTGGGTGAAATGTGGGAGCGCGATGAATGCAGCTTCACAGATGTCACCGTGGGTTTGTGGCGCATCAAGCAAGTGATGCATGAACTCAGCCCCACGTTTCAAAGCGTGGCCCAAGAGCAGTCGCATGGGCGCGAAGTGATGTTGGTTCCCACACCAGGCTCCGCCCACAACCTGGGTTTGTTCATGGTGTCGGAATTTTTCCGACGTTCGGGTTGGCGTGTCAGTGGCGAGTTGTTGTCCCAAACCAGTGACATGCTGCACGTGGTGCGAAAGGACTGGATTGATTTGGTGGGTTTGTCGGTGGCCTATTCTGACCACTTGGAGGTCTTGACCGAATTGATCAAAGCCTTGCGCTTGGCCTCACGCAACCCTGCGCTGCAGGTGATGGTGGGTGGGCCGTTGATGTTGGCGCACCCTGAATATGTGGCCACCGTGGGGGCCGATTTCATGGCCGTGGATGCCCAAGAAGCGGTGGCACAGGCCGAGGCGCGGGTGCCCATGCGCAACCCGATTTAAGCGCTTGTGTGTGGATGGTCTTGGTGGGTGACCTGCCAAGCTATCCCCTTCAATTGTTTTTGGGCCAGACCAGCAAGCCGCTGGCCAAGGCCGTGCCCACCAAAATGATGGCGCCACTGAGCAAATGCACCATGCTCAAGCTTTCATCAAACAAGACTGCCCCCAGCAAGCTGGCAAATACCGGGATCAAATAGGTCACCGACATGGCTTTGGTGGCCCCAATTTGGGTGTTCAGTTTGAAGTACAGCGCATAGGCGGCAGCGGTGCACAACATACCCAGCGCAGCAATGCTGGCCCATGCTTGCCAGGGCGGAAATTGGGCTGGCCACAGCCACCAGGTGGGGAGTGCCAACAATGCGGTGGCACCCATCATGCTGCCGCAAGCGGTGGTCAACGCAGACACCGCGCGCAAATGGCGTTGGGCGAAACATGCGGCCAAGCCGTAAAAAAAAGTCGCCATCAGAACGGCCAAGATGCCCCAGGTGGAGGCCTGCTCACTCACCGGGGCCGCCGGGTCACGGCCCAGGGTCAACACCGCCACGCCCAAAAAACCAATCGCCAGGCCCAGCCAGCGGGCTGAAGACGGGCGGTCTTTGAGCCAAAGCCAAGCCAGCAAGCCGCCAAACAAGGGCGTGCTGGCGTTCAGTATGGAGGCCAGGCCAGTGCTCATTTCATGCACGGCATAACCCAGCAGTGCAAACGGAATGGCCGAGTTGATGCAACCCATGAAAAAGGTGCTGCGCCAATGGGTTTGCATTTCGGTGAACAAGCCTTTGGCATAAATCACCGGAAGCAATACCAACATGGCCAAGCCCACCCTCAGGAAAGCGGTGGGGACGGGCCCAAAAAACTCAGAACCCCAGCGCATGAACACAAACGAGGAGCCCCAAATCATGGACAGGAGAAGAAAGGACGGCAGCCAACTGCGCAAGGGTGGGGTGTTCACAAGTGGGTCATGATAGCTGCCAGATTTGTGCGCTTCAGCCTGTGCCGCACAGCGGATGGATCAATGAGGTGGGTCAGTCTTGCCTCTTACAATCGCGCCCATGAAAACCGATCCCCACGCTTTCAAAGCCTATGACATTCGGGGCCTGGTGCCCACCGCATTGAATACCGAATTCGCCCTGGCCTTGGGCCGCGCTTTTGGTCAGCACGCCCAGGCCGCTGGCGAGACCACAGTGGCTGTGGGTTGTGATGGCCGCTGGAGTTCGCCCAGCCTGAGCGCTGCTTTGGTTCAAGGCCTGGTCGATGTGGGCATGGTGGTGATCGACGTGGGGATGGTGACCACTCCCTTGCTGTACTTTGCAGCCCACACACTTTGCCGCAGCGGCATTCAAGTCACGGGCAGCCACAACCCCAAGGATTACAACGGGTTCAAAATGGTGTTGGCTGGGCGCGCCATTTATGGCGAGGAGATCCAGGCTTTGCGCGCCACCATGGCCGATGAAAGCTGGGTCTTGAGAACCGGTGGTCAGGTGCGTTTGGTGAACCTGATCAAGCCTTATACCGACCGCATTTTGGGCGATGTGCGCTTGTCGCGGCCCATGAAAATCGTGATTGACAGCGGCAACGGCGTGGCCGGTGCATCGGCGCCAGGAATTTTTCGGGCCTTGGGCTGCGAAGTCATTGAATTGTTTAGCGAGGTTGATGGGCAATTTCCCAACCACCACCCCGACCCCAGCAAACCTGAAAACCTGCAAGATTTGATCGCTGCTTTGGCGCGCACGGGCGCTGAACTGGGCTTGGCCTTTGATGGTGATGGTGACCGCTTGGGCATTGTGACCCGCGATGGCCAAAACATTTACCCGGATCGGCAAATGCAGTTGTTTGCCCAAGATGTGCTTTCACGCGTGCCCGGGGGCACCATCGTGTATGACGTGAAATGCTCGCAACGGCTGGCCCCAGCCATTCGCGCGGCCGGGGGTGAACCGTTGATGTATCGCACCGGACATTCGCTGATCAAAGCCAAAATGAAAGAAATCGATTCGCCTTTGGGCGGAGAGATGAGCGGTCACATTTTTTTCAAAGAGCGTTGGTTTGGTTTTGACGATGGCACCTATGCGGGTTGCCGTTTGCTGGAGATCCTGAGCCGCGCACCCGACGCCAATGCTGTTTTGTTGGGCTTGCCCACCAGCCACTCCACCCCCGAGTTGAATGTGCCTTGTGCCGAAGGTGAGCCCCACCGCGTGGCCCAGGCTTTGCTCGAGGCTGTGCAGGCGGGACGCTTGCCCCAGCACCCAGGGGTGGATGCACCCAGTGTCTCGGGCATCGACGGCGTGCGGGTGGATTGGCAGGACGGCTTTGGCCTGATTCGCGCGTCCAACACCACCCCGGTTCTGGTGCTGCGATTTGAAGGTCAAACTCCATCAGCCCTGGCGCGTATCCAAGTGGACATGATGGCCTTGTTGACATCGGTCAAGCCCGACGCCGCGGTGACGGAGTCTGCACATTGAGGGTGCTGGTCGTCAAGCTTTCTTCGCTGGGCGACGTGATCCAAACCCTGCCTGTATTGCACGACATCCTGGCTCGTTATCCGCAGGCCCAAATCGATTGGGTGGTGGAAGAGGCCTTTGCCGATTTATTGCGCACCGTGCCTGCCCTCACACGGGTGATCCCCATTGCCCAGCGGCGTTGGCGCCGTGCCCCTTGGTCGCAGGATTCGCGGCGCGGCTGGGC
>CAMDLJ010000072.1 GCA_945901665.1 Bordetella parapertussis
GAAGGCCAAGAGGCCATCTTCTACATCACCGCCGACAGCTTGGCCGCGGCCAAGAACAGCCCGCAGCTCGAGGTGTTCCGCAAAAAAGGCATTGAAGTGCTGCTGATGAGCGACCGCGTGGACGAATGGGCGCTGGGCTTCTTAAACGAGTTTGACGGCACGCCGCTGCAAAGCGTGGCCAAGGGCGCGTTCGACTTGGGCAAGCTGCAAGACGAAGAAGAAAAGAAAGCCGCCGAAGAAGCCGCCGAGACCTTCAAGCCACTGCTTGCCAAACTCAAGGAGGCCCTGAAAGACAAAGCCGAGGATGTGCGCGTCACCTCGCGTTTGGTGGATTCACCCGCGTGCTTGGTGGTCAAAGACGACGGCATGTCGCTGCAACTGGCCCGCATGTTGAAGCAAGCCGGTCAAAGCGCACCCGAGAGCAAACCCATTTTGGAAGTGAACCCCGAGCACCCCTTGGTGAAAAAGCTCGATACACCTGAGGGCCAAATCCATTTCCACGATTTGGCGCACATCGTGTTTGACCAGGCCCTGCTGGCCGAAGGCGGCATGCCCGAAGACCCAGCGGCCTATGTGAAGCGGGTGAATGCCTTGTTGGTTTGAGCCACCTGCGTCATTCCAACGCCCCAAAGGGCAAAACCATTCATACCTGCTTTTTCATACCCCATAAAAGCATACTGACCCATCATTTGGCAAAGGTATGCCATTGAAACCCAAGACATCACCCTGGCCGAGCGCGGGCAAATTGTGATCCCCAAGGAGGCCCGCGACGCCTTGGGCCTCAAGCCAGGCTGCAAACTGCAAATCAGCCTGGACGGCATCCGCCTGGTGATTGAGAAAAAGGTCGCTTTGGACCTGAGCCACTGGGTCGGCAAGGCCGTGGACGATGGGCTGAGCCGCGACGAGGCCTTGAGCGAACTGCGCGCTCGCCACGTACCCTGGCAGTCAGCGCCTGAAAAGACTTGAAAACTGCGGTCGACTCCAGCGTGCTGTTTGACATCGTCAAAGGCGCACCGGGCGCGGCTGCAGCGCAAGTCGCATTGGAGGCCCGCCCACGCCCAGGGCAGCGCCTGTGTCTACGCGGTGGTGGTGGCCGAACTGGACCGTTACTTCACCACCGCCCAAGACCTGCGCGACTTTCTTGCCGATTGCCAACTCGACCATGACCCAATTGACATGGCCTCGGCCATGGAGGCAGTGCGCCTCTTGCGCGAACACGCCAGCAACCAAGGCCCGCGCCAGCGGGTCGCCCCCGACTTTTTGATCGGCGCCCACGCCTCGCAACAAGCCGATGCCTTGCTCACCACCGATGCGGGGTTTTTTCGAGAGTACTTCAAGGCATTGACGGTCTTCACGCCCTGCGTGAGAAGCCCAAATTGGCAAATCACCATAAAACCGACACAACCCCAAAATATAAAACCATAAGTTTTATTTAAATCGATTTTGATGCAAAATATAGTCTTTTAATGCTATTTTCTTATTTGTGAGCCCCTGCAACCAACTCAACACGGCCAAAAGCGAAGAAGACGTCAAGGACGCCCTATATCTAGGCGCTCGGCTTGAAGGGCCACACCAAGGGCCTGATCGACATACAGACCAAAGAAATTTGGCTTGATGCCAAAGACACCGCACCGACCGGCTTCCCACAGCCACCCAAAAAAATCGCACAAGGAAACCCATGACCCAACCACACCACATCGTGATCATTGGCGGGGGCGCGGGCGGGCTGGAGCTGGCCACCCGCTTGGGCGACACCTTGGGGCGGCGCGCGCAGGCGCGCATCACCTTGGTGGACAAAAACCGCACCCACATTTGGAAGCCCAAGCTGCACGAGATCGCTGCCGGCAGCATGGACATGGGCGACCACGAGGTGGACTACATGGCCCAAGCGCATTGGCACCACTTCACCTTTCGTTTAGGCGAGTTGCGCGACATCGACCGCGACCTCAAAACCGTGGCCCTGTCGCCCTACCTGGACGAGGCCGGCCAAGAGGTCACGCCGGTGCAAAGCATTGCCTACGACACCTTGGTGGTGTGCATTGGCAGCTTGAGCAACGACTTTGGAACGCCCGGTGTGCGCGAGCACGCCATGCGCTTGGAAACGGCCGAGGACGCGCGGCGCTTTCACGCGCGCATGGTCAACGCCTGCATCCGCGCCCACCACCAGGCCGCTGCGCTGCGCCATGGGCAATTGCATGTGGCCATCATTGGCGCCGGGGCCACCGGCATTGAGTTGGCGGCCGAATTGCACCGCACCACCCGCGAGGTCGTGGCCTACGGGCTGGACCGGGTGAAACCCGACAAAGACATCCGCATCAAGGTGATCGAAGCCGCACCGCGCGTATTGCCCGCCCTGCCCGAGCGCTTGTCAACCGCCACCACGCTGTTGCTGGAAAAGCTGGGCGTGGAGGTGCACACCCATGCCAAAGTGGAAGCGGTGATGGCCGATGGCGTGCGCCTGTCCGATGGCCGCACCTTGGAGGCCGAAATCGTGGTGTGGGCCGCTGGCGTGAAAGCGCCTGACTTTTTGAACAACATTGCCGGGCTGGAGACCAACCGGCTCAACCAACTGGTGGTGCTGCCCAGCTTGCAAACCACGCGCGACACCGATATTTTTGCGCTGGGCGACTGTGCCGCTTGTCCTTGGCCAGAAAGCCAATCCGATCGCCTGCCCAATGTGCCCCCACGGGCGCAGGCCGCGCACCAACAGGCCAGCCACATGGCCCAGCAAATCCAGCGCCGCTTGCGCGGGCAAAGCCTGCAAGACTACCGCTACCGCGACTTTGGTTCACTGGTGTCGCTGGGAAAGTTCAGCACCGTGGGCAACATGATGGGGGGATTGATCGGCGACAGCTTGATGATCGAAGGCGTGTTCGCCAAGATGATGTACCTCTCCTTGTACAAAATGCACGAGCTGGCCTTGCACGGTTGGACCAAGGTGACACTCGACACCCTGGCCCGGCTGATCTTGCGCCGCACTGAGCCGCATGTGAAGCTGCACTGAACAACGGGCGCTGGCCCCAGGGGATCAGCGCAAAGCCAGAAGCATGAAGCCAGGGGCTCAATCTCTTGGGGCTTGGGCCTTGAATCTTATGGCCCTGGGGTTTAGAGCATGTGCTCGCAACCCGCGCGCCGGGCCCAATACTCCCAGGCGCGGCGACTGGCCGGGGACTCGGTGTCGATGCTGGCGTGTCGGGTGATTTCGCCGGGTGTCATGGCTTTGATCTGACCGCCCAAGGTGTGGGCATCGGTCAGCACCCGGGCATTGACAGGCAAATACACCGCAATGCGCAACACCTTGAACAGCGAAGACGCCGCTGCGGTAAAGCCGTGACCACGCATCAGCACGACGCTGGCGTCGCCCAAGGTGTGGGCCAGGTCGTGTCCATGGTCGTTGTTGGTGACCAGTAAATCGGTATCGCCAAACTTATCGGCAATGTCCCACTTGGCCACATGCGTGCCGGTGTAGGCCGCTTGGTGAAGCACCACTTTGAGCGACACGTCTGAGATGGTGTAGGGCAACACCCCTTCGGCATGGCTGTGCACCACAGCATGCACATCGGGGCGTTGGGCATAAATGCCGCCATGGATAAACCGCTCGAGGTAAGGTGGGCGGGTATCGCCGTCGCAGGCGTTGCCCTCAAAGTCGTAGGTCACGATGTCGCTGGCCTCGACCAGCTCAGGGCTGCGACTGCGCGACAGCAACATGCAATCTGGGCGCTCGGGGTGGCGCACGCTGATGTGGCCATAGCCGTCAACCACGCCTTCGTGGGCCAAGATGCGATTGGCCACCACCAAGTCGCGGATCAAAGATGTCAATGTGTCCATGTGTACCTTTTTAAAAACGGCACCAAGTAATGCACCATCGAGGTCAGACCAATGGTGTGCCCATCAAGTAGCGACTTGGCCACCGTGACCAAACCGATTCAGCGCAAAGGCGCCAATGGCAAGGGTGCACCGCCCGGGATCGGGGTGCGGTCCACATTCAGCACCATGGCGACCAAGACGTAGTAACCATTGGTGGCGATCAAATCCATCACGCCTTGCTCGCCATAACGGCTGAAGACACCTTGGTAGGCCGCGTCGCTGACCCGCGTGGTGCTGTGCAATTCATGGCAAAAGTCGTAAATCGCGGCCTCTTCAGCGCTCATGGTCGCTGGGCGTTGGCCTTGGGCGATGGCCGCTGCAATGGCCGGGTCCAGGCCGGCTTGCAAGGCCAAGCGGTGGTGGGCGTGCCACTCGTACTGCGCCGTCCACTGGCGGGCGGTGACCAAAATGGCCAACTCGGTGAGCTTGGGGCCCAGGGTGCTTTTGAAGCGGATGTGCGAGCCCATTTTTTGCAAATGGTCGCCCAGCTCGGGGCTGCGCAAAAACACATTGAACGGGCTGCCCAAGGTGGTGTCGGCGCTGTTGGCCGCTGATCCAGCCACCGCCGCGCGCGGGCCCGAACGGATGGCTGCCGCAAGCTCGCGCTGTGCCGGTGTCATGGTCTGGTCGTTCAAAAGCGGGAAGCGCCGCTCATCGTTTTGTGCTGTGGCTGACATGGTCAATCCCCTCATATAAAAATCAAAATCAAGCGATTCATGCAAAACCCCCTGCGAACGTGGTGTGCTCAAAGCCGCCCAGAAGCGGACGCGCCAAACGCTTCAATAAAAACGCCCGACCGTCCATCGCTGGGCCAGGTCGGGCGAGCCGCTGGGGCGCAAAGCCAGTTGGGGTTTTAGGCCTTGGCGTATTTGCCGGTGAGCTGAGGCGTGAGGCCTTCATGGCCTTTTTCCGTGCGCTCCAAACGGGTCTCACGCGCCCAGGTGCGCTTGAGGTCGTCTTTCACGTTGATGGCCAAGCGGCCCATGCCTTCGCACTCCAATTCGATCTTGTCGCCGTCTTGGAACGACGACAAACCGCGGTGGTTGGTGCCGGTGGCAATGATGTCGCCGGGCTCCAGGTCATGGATGTGCGACACCCATTCGATGCAACGCGGGATCTTGTGCGCCATGTCGTCGGTGTTGAAGTTTTGCTTCAACTGGCCATTGACCCACAGCTTGACTTGCAGCTTTTGTGGATCGGGCACTTCATCGGCGGTCACCAGATAAGGACCAATGGGCGCAAAAGTGGCGCGCGACTTCATTTGGTAGAACACGTTGGTGGGGGGCACCACACCACGGGCCGAGCCGTCGATGAAGTTGATGTAGCCAAACACATGGTCCATGGCGTTGGCGGCCGACACGCGGCTGGTGGGCTTGCCAATCACCAAGCCGAGTTCGGCTTCGCCCTCAAACACCGAAGCGGCGAAGTCGGGCAGCACCATGGTGTCACCGGGGCCAATGATGCAACCAGGGGACTTGTGGAAGGCGTTGATGGGCGAAGGCTCTTTGAGGGTGCCGTCTTCCATGTAGTTGACCGCCATGCACTCGATGTTGGTGGGCTTGGGCACGGGTGGGCGGATGCGCACCGAGGCCACAGGCACGCCGGTGCCGGAGGCTGCAGCCGCTTCGAGGCGGGCGCGGAAGTCGCCGAAATGGGCGATCAAACTGTTCATGCGGTCGCCCGGCCCCACGTGGGGAATATTGGCCACCACCGAGGTCACATCGACCACCTGATCGCCTTTGAGCACGCCCAAGCGAAAGTCATTGAAATGCATTAACTTCATGAAATCTCCTCAAATCCATCATTTGCGATAAACAGGCAGCCGCGCCACCCACGGGTGCATCATAAGCCGACCTGCCCAGCCACGGTCGGTGATTTGTCACCCATGCTCGGGGGCGGCCCGGGCCAGCACCAAAGCATCCACTGCGCACACCCCTTGTCCCTGGGGCAAGACCATCAAGGGGTTGACCTCGGCCTCGATCACCCCGTCGCCCACGGCCAACACCGCGGCTTGCGAAAAACGGCTGATGGCCTGGGCCAAGGCGGCCAGGTCACCCGGGGCTTGGCCCCGCAAACCTTGCAAGGGGCTCAGGGCGCGCAGCTCGGCAATCATCTCCATGGCCTGCGCTTCGTCCACCGGGGCCAAACGGATGCTGCGCTCGCGCACCACCTCTGCCCACATGCCGCCCACGGCCAGCATGACGATGGCGCCGGCGTCTGGGTCACGTTTGAACCCGAGCAAGACCTCGGCCAAACCTTTGACCATGGGCTGCACCAATAGTTCAAAGTCCGCCGGCAAGGGGGCGTGGCGGGCGACATTGGTTTTCACCTGCTCCATCGCCAGTCGCAAGGCCTGGGCATCGGCCACGCCCAAGACCACACCACCGAGCTCGCTTTTGTGCGCCAATTGGGCCGAGCAGGCCTTGACCACCACGGGGTAGGCAAACGGCAGGGGCAAGGGCACTGGCCCATCGGCCGAGACCACCACCGCGGTGGCCGATGTCAACCCCAACTGGGCCAGCCAAGCGTGCGACTGGCGCTCCGACCAGGTGACGGGTGCCGATGGGTTGGCGTTGGTCTGGGCGCTTGGGGGCTCGCCCACCGCTGCCGATGCGCGCGCAGCCAAGGCCGCTTGTACAGGGTGCGCGCGGCGCGACACCAAAGCGGCGATCACATCGGCGCAGCATTCGGGGGTGCGAAAGCACGGCACCTGCGCCGCCGTGAGCTGGGCAATCGCTTGGGGCGCGTCGGGGACGATCATGGCCGCCAGGGGCTTGGTGTGCGTTGCGCTGTCGATGATGGGTTGCACGGCCAATTGCGGCTGAAAGCGCGCGGATGAGCCCACCACCGCCACCACGGCGTCAAACTCGGGGGCCGCCAGCATCACGTCCAAAGCCGCTTTCATCACCTCATACCGGGTGCCGGCCAAGGTCAAGTCCAGCACCCGGCCAGGGTTCATCGACACGCCCAAGGCGTTCAAGCGTTGCAAGGTCTCGGCACTGGCCGCCTCGACCACCACGCCGCGAATGCCGAGTTGATCGACCAACATGGCCGCGCCACCGCCCGTGGTGGTGACCACGCCGACACGGCGCAAAGGCTGGCCCGTGCCCAGCAAGGGCCAGCGCACGGCCAAGGCCTGGGCTTCGAGCAAGGACTCCAAAATGCCCACCCGCGCCATGCCACTGTCTTTGAAAAAGGCGTCGGCAATGTCATCCTCGCCGGCCAAGGCTCCGGTGTGGCTTTGCACCATGTCAGCCGCCACGCTGGAGCGGCCCAGTTTATAGACCACCACGGGCTTGCCGCGCTCGGCGGCCGCCAGGGCAAAAGCACGCAGGGCCTGGCCATGGTGCAAGCTCTCTAAAAACAGCACATAGCCCTTGATCTGCGGGTCGTCCAAGGTGGCCGCGCCAATTTCGCCCACGCTCAAATCGACCTCGTTGCCCACCGAGACCAAGCTGGCAAAGCCCACGCCCCGGGCGCGCCCGCGCGAGACCAGGGCCCCGATCATGCTGCCGCTGTGCGAGACCACCATCACATCACCCACCGGCATATCGGGCTCGGCAAAGGCGGCATTGGCGGTCAGGGGCATGCGCGCACGCGGGTTGACCACGCCCAAGCTGCTGGGCCCGATCAGGCGCATGCCGCTTGCACGGGTGATGTCGTGCAAGGCCTGTTCGCGCGCCAGGCCCTCCGCGCCCGCCTCCGAAAAACCACTGGCCAACACCGTGACCAAGCGCACACCCAAACGTGCGCATTCGCGCACTGTGTCAATCACGGTGTCGGTGGGGGTGATGACAAACACATGCTCGGGCACTTCAGGCAGGCTGGCCAGGTCGGGCCACGCCGTCTCACCCTGCACTTGGGCACGGCGTGGATTGACCGGGTAAATGCGCCCAGCAAATCCGGCTTGGCGCAGAAATTTCAGCGGGCGACCCGATGTTTTGGAAGCGTCATCCGACGCCCCCACCACCGCCACGCTGGTGGGCGACAACAGCACCCGCGCCAACTCGGCAGCTTGCAATCGAGGCTGGGTTTGACCCGTCGCTGCTTGGGCGGCGCTCATGCGGCCTTGGGCGGGCGTTGGGAAAACGTCCGCTCAAACACGCCCTCGGCAATGCGGTTTTTCAGCATTTCAGTCGAGCCCCCAGCGATCATCCAACCCCGGGTGCGGCGCACACAGTATTCAACCAAGGTCTCTTGGCTGTAACCGGTGGCGCCCATGACCTGCATGGCTTCGTTGGCCACCGCCCAACCGGCTTGGTTGCAGGCGAGTTTGGCCATGGCCGTGGTGTGCGCGCTGGGCAAGCCACCCTCGCCTTCCATCGCGGCCTTGTAGAGCAACAACTGCGCGCTCTCCAACTGCAAGGCCATCTCGGCAAACTTCCACTGCAAGCCTTGAAATTCACACAAAGGGCGGCCAAATTGCTTGCGGATCAAGGCGTGTTCACGCGCCACATTGAAGCAGTAGCGGCCCAAGGCCAAAGAACGCGAGGCATTGCCCAAGCGCTCGACATTGAACCCGGCAATTTGCTTTTTAAACCCCCCAATGCCCAACAACACCTGGGGGGCCGGGATGCGGCAGTTTTCAAAATACAACTGGCTCCACTGCTCACCACTCATGAAGTTAGACGGCTCACCCATGGAAAACCCGGGCGTGCCGCGCTCGATCAGCACCGAGCCGATGCCGTCCACGCCGGGGCCAAAGCGCACATAAATCAGAAACAAAGAGGCGTGCGGGCTGTGGGTGGAAAACACCTTGCTGCCGTTGATCACCACCTCTTGGCCCTCCAGGGTGGCGCTGGTGACCAACTCGGTCACGGCTGATCCGGCCTCAGGCTCGCTCATGCCCAAGCAGATCACTTGCTCTCCTTTGAGCAAGCCGGGCAAGTAACGCGCTTTTTGGGTTGGGCTGGCGTATTCCACAAACGTGCGAATGGGGCCAAAGTTGCCCGCTTGTACGATGTCGGCGCTTTTCGGACAGGCCAAGGCCACCTCTTGAATGGCCAACACCGCATGCATCAAGGTGCCGCCTTGCCCGCCGTCGCGCTCGTCAAAGGCAATGCCAAGCAAGCCCTGGCGGGCCAGCGCTTTGGCCACGTCGGTCGGGTAATCCGGCGAATGGGCCCGCGCCAATGCGCCGGGTGCCAACTCGGTTTGCGCAAAACGCCGCACCGCTTGGGCAAAGCTGTCGTGCTCTTCGTTCAAATTGAAATCCATGCCAAATTCCTGTGGTCAAGCGGTCGATTCTGACAAGGTTTTGACCCAGGCCCTGTGCCCAACCCAAGCGACCCCGCCCAAGGCGCGCCCGAGTCTGTCGCTAGCGAGACCCCCCAAGCTTGTTAAGCTGTGTCCAAAACCAAGCCAGTGCTTGCGGCCTGGTCTGTGCCCATCCTCAACCCCACTTCCACTGCCCCACCCTTGCCATGACCATCATTGAATCGCTGGCCGCTTACGGCGCACAGTTGTCCACAGCGCAGCTCTCAACGGAAGTTTTGCACCATGCCAAGCGCGCTGTCATCGACTGGTACGCCGCCTTGTTGCCGGGCGCGGTGTGCGAGCCGCCCACCCTGCTCGAGCAGGCCTTGGCCGACGACTTGGACCATGGCCGCGCCCGTTTGGCGCTGGGCCGCGCCGCCTCCACCCGCACGGCGGCGCTGATCAATGGCGCGGCAGCCCACACGGTGGAGTTTGATGACATTTACCGCGAAGCCATTTACCACCCCGGCGCCCCCACCATTGCAGCCGCCTGGGCCGTGGCCCAGGAAACACAAGCCTCGGGCTTGGACCTGCTGCGCGCCGTGGTGGCTGGGTACGAAATTTCCACCCGCATCGGTGCCACCTT